>JALHTA010000025.1 GCA_022865545.1 Actinomycetota bacterium
GCTAAGATAGCTTTTTCCTTCAGCAATATAATTCGGGATCAGGAAATCAAGCATTTTTTCAAACATACGTAAGAATTTTTTTGTTTCTTCCCTATCAAGAACAAAATCTATTATTTTTTCATTTTTTCCATCTAATTCTTTGAGCCCTTCATCATAATAAGGGTTTGGAAGAAACCTGACATCCATGACCATATCCATATTCTCAGGCATACCGTGTTTGTAACCGAAAGATATTACAGATATTTGAAGGAGCCTGCTTTTTTCATCTTCTGTCATAAATCTCTCAGTTATCGCTGCTCTTAATTCCTTTGCATTAATGAATGTTGTATCAATTATGACATCAGCCTCATCCCTTAATCTTCCCATCCTTTTTATCTCTTTTTCAATACCATCTCCAAGATTTCCGGAATCGACAAGCGGGTGTTTCCTTCTTGTTAATGAATACCTTCTTGTAATAACACTTTTTGATGCTTCCAGAAAAAGTATTCTGTACTTTATCCCCTTTTCTTTTAATTCCCCAAGTATTTTATATATTTCATCAAAAAAATATCCGCTCCTAAGGTCTATGGACAGGGCAATTTTATTTACTTTGCAGTCTTTAAGCAAAAAGAAATCGATAAGTTCCATTAGCAAGTGAGCAGGAAGATTATCAATGCAGTAATATCCTGAATCTTCAAAATATCCTAAAGCTTCAGATTTTCCGGCCCCTGAAAGACCGGTCAATATCACAAGTTCGATATCTGAAGGACTTCTCTTTTTCTTCTTTTCCACTTTTTTCATATTTTTCCCAGACCAGTCATACTTTTTATCAAAATGTATTAGAATTTCTTCTATTTTAATCTTTTTTACTTCTAAAAAAAACAATTTTGGAAACTATTATGCTTATTATGCTTATGACAAGTGAGCTCCAAACATAGGCCCAAAAACCCTCCACCTCAAGTCCGCTAAGTATCAGGTCCACTATCCAGAGCATGCCTGCATTGATCACGATATTAAATAATCCAAGTGTCAAAATATTTATCGGTAAGGATAAAACTTTTATTATTGGTTTAATGAACAGATTAAAAAGCCCTAACAGGAGCCCGGCAAGAAATGCTATTTTGAAATTATCCCAAACGGTTCCTGCAGATATATAAATAAAAGGCAGAAAGTATGAAGCCGCCGTTATTGAAAAAGTAAGTATGATCCAATCAAGCACCCATCTTATCAATATTATCACCTTTTAGAAAAATATATTTTAATAATTATGATCATCTATGTAAACTATTATATATATTTACTGCATCCCTGTAACTGATCCCTTTTATATTCATAATATCCTCTATGCTTTTTTCTTTTAAATCGTAGACAGAATCTATATTTTCCAATATATGGGCTTTTTTCTTTTGTCCTATCCCTTTTATTTCATCAAGAAGTGAATTTGTCATATAACTGTCCCTTAACTTCCTGTGATAGCCTACCGCAAAACGGTGTGCTTCATCCCTTAATCTTATAAGCACCCTTAGAATTTCACTATCCAGGTCGAATTTTATACCATTTTGGTATCTACTACAGAATATCATTTCTTCTTTTTTAGCTATGCTAATAATATCTATTACAGTAATCCCCTTTTGGTCAAGAATCCTATTTATGGCATTAAACTGAGCTTTTCCTCCATCAATTATAATCAAATCGGGTCTGATATAAAAGCCATTCGAAGTATCTTTTACAGGTCCCTCCAGATATTTGAGCCTCCTTGTAACCATTTCGGCAAGCATCGCACAATCATCCTGTCCGCTCACATACCTGATTTTAAAATGCCTGTAATCTTCTTTTTTGATCTCTCCATCCAAAGCAACGGTCATAGATCCGACAGGAAATCGCTCTCCAAGATTTGAGATATCATAACATTCTAATTTCCTGGGAATGTTCTTAAGTCCGAGTATTTTCATCATTCTCAAGAGGTCGCTATAAGCCTGGCTGTGACCTGATGATTTTTCAAATTTCTTTTTTTCAAGATATAGCACAGTATTTTTACTGACCATATCCATTATTTTTCTTTTTTCACCCATTTTTGGAACCAATAATTTTACTCTTCTTCCTTTTTCATTCCTAAACCATTCTACAAGGATCGTCTTATCTTCCAGCTCTTCAGGTACATATATTTTTGAGGGTATATTATTAATATTTTCATAATATCTTATAATAAAACCAGAAAGCACTTCATCATCTTTTAACCGGGCTTCATTCTCAATAATGAAATTATTAACAAGTGCAAGCGCACCTCCCCTGTAAGTGAAAAGACCAAGAGCAGTTGTTTTTTCATCACTTCTCACACCAATAAAATCCCATGTGTCTTCACTGTCAAATATTATTCTCTGTCTTTCGTGGAGTTTATTTATGCTGTCTATCTTTTCTTTTATTTTTAAAGCTTCTTCAAACTTCATATTAATGGAAAATTCTTTCATTTGCCGGTCCAGCTTGAGTAGGATAGTATTATCCTTACCTCTTAAAAAAGCTTTTATATATTCTATATTCTTTCCATACTCCTCCATGGATACATTTCCGATGCATGGCGCATTACATAATCCGATGTGATAATTTAAGCAGGGAGGATTAGTAGTTTTGCCAGGTTTTACTTTTCTACAATCCCGTACCTGGAATATTTTTCGGATATACTCCAGTGTATTCCTTGCAGCCCTGACATCGGTATATGGTCCAAAATATTTTGCTTTCCTGATATTTCTATTTCTTGTAAGAAATACACGAGGATATGCTTCCTCCGTTACCGCTATAAATGGAAAGGATTTATCATCCTTTAGATCAATATTATATATTGGCCTGTTTTTCTTGATCAGGTTTCCTTCAAGTATTAATGCTTCAGCTTCATTGCCAGTAATGATATAATCCACAGACTTTATCTGTTGAATGAAATCAGGGGGTTTCATATAAAGGAAATGTCTGCTTTTTTCAGAGAAATAACTTCTTACCCTATTATAAATATTCTTTGCTTTGCCTATATATATTATTTTATCTTTTGAATTCTTGAATATATATACACCTGGTTTCTTTGGGAGGATATTAAGGAAATCCCTGGAATATGAGCCTCTTTTTTTTATACCATTTTTCATTTTCTGATCCTGAGGATATGATCATCAAGACTTTTCTTTAAAAATTTTCCTGTATATGATTTTTCAGTTGCAGCTATATCTTCCGGGGTGCCCGTAGCGACTATTCGTCCACCTTTATTGCCTCCCTCGGGACCAAGGTCTATTATATGATCAGCAGTTTTTATTACTTCCATATTGTGTTCTATCACAAGTACGGTATTTCCCGCATCAACAAGGCGGTTAAGGATCTTCAGTAATTTGCTTATATCATCAAAATGCAGACCGGTTGTGGGCTCATCTAACAAATAAAGAGTGTTTCCCGTGCTTCTCTTTGATAATTCAGTAGAGAGCTTGACTCTTTGAGCTTCTCCTCCTGAAAGAGTCGTAGACGATTGTCCCAGTTTTATATATCCAAGCCCTACATCATTTATTAACTGCAGTTTATTATTGATCCTCGGTATATTTTTAAAAAATTCCTGTCCTTCTTCAGCTGTCATTTCCAGGACATCATCTATATTTTTGCCTCTGTATTTTATTTCAAGGGTATCACGGTTAAATCTTTTCCCCTTGCATATCTCGCAGGGTACATAAACATCAGGTAGAAAGTGCATCTCTATCTTTATCATGCCATCCCCATTGCAGGATTCGCACCTTCCTCCTTTGACATTAAAGCTAAATCTTCCTGGGTTATATCCCCTCAATTTTGCATCATGCGTCCTTGAGAATAATTCTCTTATATATGTAAACACTCCAGTATAGGTTGAAGGATTTGATCTGGGTGTCCTTCCGATGGGTGCCTGATCGATCACGATGACCTTATCTAAATTCCCGGCATTATCGATCCCATCATGCTCGCCTGAACGGAGTCTTGAGCGCATTAGCTTATTAGAAAGTGAAGGAAAAAGCACTTCGTTTATCAGAGTGCTTTTACCTGATCCTGATACTCCAGTCACTGCTACCATTTTTCCAAGCTCGATAGAAACATCAATATTTTGTAGATTATGCTGTCTGGCTCCCCTGATCAATATGTTTTTACCATTGCCTTTTCTCCTGCTTGCCGGAACCGGGATATGCTTTTCACCACTAAGATATTTTCCGGTTATGGACCTGGAACAATCATATATATCTTCAAGCCGTCCATTAAATACTATTCTCCCACCATGCATCCCGGCACCCGGACCGATATCCACTATATGGTCCGCTTCCCTCATCGTTTCTTCATCATGCTCTATAACAATTATAGTATTTCCAAGATCTCTTAATCTTTTCAGGGCCTTTATCAACTTTTTATTATCACGCTGGTGAAGCCCGATGCTTGGCTCATCAAGTATATAAAGCACTCCAACAAGCCCGGACCCGATCTGTGTTGCCAGTCTTATCCTCTGTGATTCCCCTCCTGAAAGTGTGCCGGCTTTTCTATCAAGGGTAAGATACCCAAGACCTACATCTTTCATAAAGTCCAAACGTTCGATTATTTCTTTTATCAGCCGTCTTCCTATTAGTTTTTCTCTTTCAGATAGCTTTATTTTATTTAGCCAGTCTATATTCTCTTCTATTGTAAGTGAACAGAAATCCGCAATAGAGGCCCCATTTATTCTAACTGCAAGACTTTCTGGTTTAAGCCTTTTACCATTACAACTGTGGCATGGTGTGCTAGCGATCATCTTCTCGATCTTGCTTCTCTGATGATCTGATTCTGTTTCCAAATATCTACGGCTAAGATTATTTGCAAGCCCCTCAAACTTAAGAGAGTAAAACCGGATATGCCCTTTGTGATTTCTATACCTTACTTTTATCCTCCTGCCATCTGTTCCGTAAAGTATTACTTTTTGGTTCTCAGGATCCAGATCTTTGAAGGGGATGTTTAGATCAAAACCATATTCATCTGCAAGACTTTTTATAAGTTGTGAATAATAATTAGAGTAGCTCATATTAAAAAAGGGAATTGCTCCATCTATTATGCTGAGTTCGGGTTTTTCTACTATAAGACCCGGATCTATTTTTTTGCTTATCCCGAGTCCGCTGCATTCGCGGCATGCTCCATACGGGCTGTTAAATGAAAACATCCTGGGAGTAAGCTCTTCAAAATCTACTCCGCAATCTACACAGGAAAAATTTTCTGAAAAACTGATGATCTCATCATTATCCAGCAGCTGTATATATACTGTCCCTCCGCTTTCCTTTAGGGATATCTCAATATCTTCAGCTAATCTTTTATTGATCCCAGGTTTCATTATCAACCTGTCTACTACTATCTCGATATTGTGTTTGACGTTCCTATCAAGATTTAAGTTAAAATTCTCGCCAAGCTCATAGATCTCGCCGTCTACTCTAATTCGTAAAAAACCGTCTTTTTTAATATTCTCAAAAGTTTTACTGTATTCACCTTTTCTGCCCCTTATAACCGGTGAAAGTACCTGGAACTTTGTATTCCCGGATAATTCCATTATCCTGTCCACTATCTGGTCAACAGTCTGTCTGGCTATTGGTTTTCCACAAATATAGCAATAAGGTATCCCTATTCTTGCATAAAGTACGCGAAGGTAATCGTATATCTCGGTTATAGTCCCGACTGTAGAGCGTGGATTCTTTGAAACACCTTTTTGGTTTATTGACACTGCGGGAGAAAGACCCTCTATCAGGTCCACATCTGGTTTATCCATCTGTCCAAGGAATTGGCGTGCATAAGATGAAAGAGACTCCACATATCTTCTTTGCCCCTCAGCATAGATCGTATCAAAAGCCAGTGATGACTTACCTGAACCGCTTACCCCTGTAAAGACTATGAACTTATTCCTGGGTATCTTTAAATTTATATTTTTAAGATTATGCTCTCTTGCGCCTTTTATGTATATTTCTTCTTTCATTACCTTTCCCTGCAGTTTCAATATTTGTGATCTTTTTTATCCTTTTTATTTCATCCCTTATGCTTGCCGCTTTTTCAAAGTTAAGATCCCTGGCTTCAATATACATCTCCTCTTCTAATCCGGATAATATATTGGCTATATTTGACAGATCCATCTCCATGATACTATTTTCTGACAATCTTTTTTCAGGTCTTGTCCTGGTGGTACCCTTATTGTCTTTCCCCCCTCTTTTTATCCCGCTTAAATATAGTATATCCGAAATCGTCTTATTGATCGTCTGCGGGACTATATTATTTTCAAGATTAAATCTTGTCTGGATTTCTCTTCTTCGTTCAGTTTCGCTTATTGCATTCTTGATCGACTTTGTAATAGTATCGGCATACATGATCACCCTGCCGTTTACATTTCTTGCTGCTCTCCCAATAGTCTGGACGAGTGATATTTCAGATCTTAAAAATCCTTCTTTATCAGCATCAAGTATAGCCACAAGTGATACTTCGGGAAGATCAAGTCCTTCCCTGAGGAGATTTATCCCAACAAGTACATCAAATTCCCCGGACCTCAGGTCACGAAGGATCTCAATTCTTTCAAGTGTATCTATACTAGAGTGCAAATACCTCACTTTTATCTTATGTCCGGATAAATAATCCGTAAGGTCCTCGGACATCTTTTTAGTCAGCGTTGTAATGAGCACTCTTTCACCATTTTTTACTATTTTTCTTATCTCGGAAATAAGGTCGTCTATCTGCCCCTTTGAGGGCCTAATGATCACTTCGGGATCGATAAGCCCGGTGGGTCTTATAATTTGTTCTGCTATCCTGCCGCTTATCTTTCTTTCATATGGCCCCGGAGTAGCAGATGTAAAAATAACTCTTTGAACTTTTTCTTCAAATTCTTGAAATTTCAATGGACGGTTATCGAGAGCTGAGGGAAGCCTGAAGCCAAAATCAACAAGGGTCTGCTTGCGGGAACGGTCGCCTTCATACATCCCACGTATCTGAGGTATGCCAATATGTGACTCATCTAGCACAGTAAGAAAGTCCTCGGGAAAGAAATCAAGAAGCGTATTGGGTGCCTCACCGGGGTTTTTCCCTAATATATGACGCGAATAATTTTCAATGCCGCCACAAAAACCTAGCTCTGCAATCATTTCCATATCATATCTCGTCCTGGATTCTATCCTCTGGGCCTCTAATAGTTTGCCTTCTCCCTTGAAAAAATTAATTCGTTCTTCAAGTTCTTCTTCTATGGTTACTAATGCTCTCTCGACCCATTCCACAGTAGCCAGGAAATGGGTAGCTGGCGAAATAATATAAACATCCTTCTTTTCAAATATCTCACCTGAAACAGGATCAAATTCTTCCATTCTTTCAATATCGTCCCCAAATAATTGTATTCTTACCGCCCTATTCTGATAAGCAGGATATACTTCGATGGTATCACCCTTAACCCTGAATTTTCCATTTGAGAACTCGTACTCATTTCTTTCATAACGAATATTGACAAGCTTTCCAATAAGTTTCTCTCTGTTAAAATCTTCACCTTCTCTAAGTACTACCCTTTGTTTTGCATATTCAGAAGGTGATCCCAGGCCATATATGCATGAGACACTTGCAACAACGATAACATCATCCCGGGTATAAAGTGAATTAGTTGTAGAAAGTCTTAGCTTTTCAATTTCTTCATTAATAGAAGTGTCTTTTTCTATATACATATCCTTACCGGGAAGATAAGCTTCCGGCTGATAGTAATCATAATAGCTAACAAAATACTCTACTGCATTATCAGGGAAATACCCCTTGAATTCAGTGCATAACTGGGCAGCCAATGTTTTATTGGGAGCAAGCACAAGAGTAGGAAGCTGGATATTATTTATTGTATTGGCAATGGAATAAGTCTTCCCGGACCCGGTGACTCCCAGCAAGCTCTGGAATTTGCATCCTTCATTCAGGCCCTCTGTTAATTCATTGATCGCGCTGCCCTGGTCACCCTGTGGAGAATAATTAGATACTAACTTAAATGTCTTTTTTTCCATTCTGGTCTATATTTTTATTCATTTTTTTGACCGTTTCAAAAATATTCAGTGTTTTCTTTCTCAAATTTTCTGTTCTACTGTCATTAATGATCCTAAAATCTACTCTGCTTTTATTTATTTTTATATGCTGGCCCTCTATTCTTAATTCTATCTCATTATCATTTAAATTTTTATTTTTTAAAAAAGTTTTTCTAAGTTCCTCATCTGTGTCCACCAGCACAATAAAATCACATAGTAGATCTAATTTTGCATCAAACAATACAGCAGCATCTATTATGATATAATTATTATCTTTATCTGACTTGATCATGCTCTTGATCTCCCTCCTGATAAGAGGGAACATCAATCTATTTAGTTTGCTTAATTCAATTTGATCTGAAAATACTATATTAGCAAGTTTCCTGTAAAGAATGTTTCTATTATCATCAATAATATCCGGGCCAAAAGTTTTTTTAAGATCATCTTTTATACCAGTGTTTTTTTTATATATATCTTTTGCAACAGCATCTACATCGAGCACCCTTATCCTGTCTTCTGCTTTTTCCATGATAGAAGCCACAGTGCTTTTCCCCGATGATATTTTTCCGGTTAATCCTATAATTATTATGATTTTTCTCCATGCAAAATGACAATAATACCGGTCCACCATTTATTATAATGAACTGTTTGATGACTTTTAATGGCGGACAAGACAAATAGACACATCAAATATTTTGGAGTTATAGAACCATTATTACTTAAGAGTCTTTTAAACTCTATTATTTTAGGTACTGTAATCTATATTAAATTATTGATATCTATTTTAGAAAACTCAGAGTCTTTGCTATCTATTAATCCAAATTAGCTTCGTCTTTGAGTTCTCTCAAGATCTCTTTTAGCTGTTTTTCCTTTTCCTGTTCAGGATCATCTTTTTTTGCTTCTTCGGCACCGTCAGAAATTTCACCGATGTCTTCATTTTTTTCTTCCAGTGGAGCATCGGCAGCTTTTTCTTCTGATTGAGCTTCAGTGGTTTCTTCTTCCAGTGGAGCATCGGCAGCTTTTTCTTCCTCTGCTTTTTCAGGAGCGATATCATCATCTACCTGCTCGCTGGTTTTAACCTCTTCCTGGCTATTTACCTCATCAGCGATCGGTACTTTCTCTTCTTCGCCCTCTTCTACCGGGTTTTCTACCTGCTTAACGCTAAAAGCCATCCGTCTCTTGTCAAAATCTATGTCGATTATCCTTACAATCAGTTCATCCCCGATCTTTGCGACATCGCTTGGTCTCCTAACAGGTTCATCTGCTAATTCCGAAATATGTACAAGTCCTTCAAGACCATCCTCTATCAGTACAAATAGTCCAAATTTTACTATCCTTGTGACTTTTCCATTTATTATATCTTTATTAGAATAATTCTTTATTTTTTCCATCCATGGATCTTTTTGTGTCTGTTTAAGTCCCAGGGAAAGTCTCTGTTTCTCGCTATCAATATCAAGTATTTCTACATCGACTTCCTGATTGACTTCTACTACTTCAGAGGGATGTTTTACATGATTCCAGGAAAGCTCAGATATATGAACAAGACCGTCAACTCCATCAACGTCTACAAAAGCACCAAAATCCGCAATACTGGTGATGGCACCTTTTCTTATTTGGCCGACTTCCATGCTGTCCAGGACTTCTTTTCTCTGTTCTTTTCTTTCACCCTCTATTATGGCTTTTCTTGAAAGAACGACATTATTACGGTTCCTGTCCACTTCGATGATCTTGCACGCACATTTCTCACCTATATAAGAAATAAGCTCTCTTGTTTTTCTGACATCAATAAGTGAAGCTGGCAAAAAGCCCCTTAGGCCGATGTCTACTATAAGACCGCCTTTGACACATTCTATTACTTCACCCTCTATGGTCTCATTATTTTTAAATATATTTTCAACCCTGTCAAAATTTTGTTCTACTTCAGCTCTTCGTTTGGAAAGTATGCACCTCCCGTCCTGGTCTTCCTTCTGGAGAACCATTATCTCTAATTCATCGTCAATATTAAGGATCTCTTCAGGTTTGACACTGTTCCTGATGGATAGCTCACTTACCGGTATTACGCCTTCAGATTTAAATCCGATATCTACCAGCACCTCGTCTTTTTCAATTTTTACGACACGTCCCTTTAGGATGTCTCCGTCTTTAAAACTAATCATGGTGAGGTCATAGTTGGGCACCATTACCCCATTCTCGTCTTCAATCATGTAGTTTTCTTCAGTTAATTTGATGTTAATATTGTCTTCAACCATATTTTTTTTGATCAACCTCCATTTACTATAATCAGACAAAAAGGATAGCATCTAAGGAAATAATAATCAATATTTTAGATATTTTTTTTAAATATACCAATCCCTGGAGGTATTGATATCGACCTTAAGCCCTACTTTTAATTTAATGCAGTTCTCCATTGAGTTTTTTACTATCTTTTCAATGACTTCTTTGTCTTTTTCCTTGAGCTCTAGAACCAGTTCATCATGCACATGAAGTATGATATTACTGTCCACTTCTTTAAAGCGAAGATCATTGAAAAGAACTATCGTTGACAATTTCATTATATCTGCGGCACTTCCCTGTATTGGAGTATTTACAGCAAATCTTTCCCCTAGACTGCGTATCCTGCTACTGGAGCTTCCCAGTTCCTTTATATATCTTTTTCTTCCAAACATGGTAGTGGAATAACCATACTTATATGCATCTTCGATAAGTTTTTTTATAAATATACTTACCCCGGGATACCTGCCAAAATATTTGTTTATATATTCCCGTGCTTCACCTTCATCTATTGAAAGTCTTCTGGCAAGTCCGAACTCAGTCATCCCGTATATTATCCCGAAATTTATAGCTTTGGCTTTTCTTCTGAGCTCCGGGCTCACTTCACTATAATCTACAGCAAATATTTCTGATGCTGTCCGGGTATGTATATCTTCCCCTCTTTTGAAGGAGTCTATAAGATTTTCATCTTCCGACATATGCGCAAGCACCCTGAGCTCTATCTGAGAATAATCCGAAGCCATAAGCAGATCATAATCCTTACCCGGTATAAATGCCTTTCTTATTTGTTTTCCATGCTCTGTTCTTATGGGAATGTTCTGCAGATTGGGATTATTTGAGCTTATCCTGCCGGTAGATGTTCCAAGTTGGTTATAATTAGTATGAACCCTTCCGTCTTCCGGATGCACGAGACCGGGCAAAACATCAATATAGGTATTTTTTAATTTAGTCTTCTCCCTGTATTCCAATATCTTAACTATTACCGGGGAGGTATCCTGTATTGCTTTTAATGTGGCTGCATCAGTCGATAATCCGGTTTTTGTTTTCTTAATGACTGGAAGTTTTAATTTTTTATATAATACATCTCCGAGCTGACGGGACGAATTTATATTAAACTCTTCCCCGCTTAGTCTATATATTTCCCTTGTGAGCTCTGATATTTTAACCTCATATTCATTTATTAACTTTCCGAGATAGTCCAGATCTATTGCTACACCGACATACTCCATCTCTGCAAGGATTTTTATCAGCGGTTGCTCGATTTCGCGGTAAGTCCTTGTAAGATCCTTTTCACGGACTAAGAGTAGTATCTTTTCCTCTATTTGCTCATAAAGTGCCAGGCTTTTTAATACGTTTTCAACCTGTTCACTGCCTCTGTCTATCCTTACTTCATCTTCTGTATCTGCATTTGCAGCAGCATCTCCGAGATCAAGTATCATTTGATCATTTTTTATCTTTTCGTCCCGGGAATAACTTTTGGTATCAGTATCTTTACCCCCTGAAGGCACGATACTTAACTCCCTGATCTCCGTTTTTAAAATATTCCTGGATATCTCAAATATGTCGGCCCCCGACTTCAGGGGATTTAGTATTAAAAACATTATTTCCATATCATTAATACTTCCGTTTATGCCGATACCGGATCCCATCAAGAATTTAATTAATGCTTTAAGATGAATGCCTGTCTTTATGATATCCTTATCCTCAAAAAGGTCTTTTAGGGTCTCCTTTAGCTCTGGCCTACCCAGACTTTCCCTATCCAGAAGATAGGCTATGTCTTCTCCAAAATATATCACCAGTCCATCTATCCTCTGCTCTCCTTCAATAGAAGCAATGAAAACCTTCTTATTGTTTTTATCAAGTATTTTCTTAAGGTCAATACCTGTATCAAAAGTCTCTAAAGTTATCTTCTTGATCGTCCTACCGGTCTTTTCAGGATGCATGCTCTTGAAATCCATTATTCCAATATATTTTGGAAGGCGGTTAAGTAAATTATTAAATTCCAGTTCTTCAAATATTTCTTTTACTTTTTCAAGATCCAGGTCCCTAAAACTATTTTCTATAAGACCGGGATCGATTTTGATATCATCTTTCAATGTTGTAAGCTTCTTGCTTGTATTAGCAATTTCCCTGTTTTCACGAAGGAGGCTTTTTAGCTTTGGGCTCTTTATGCTCTCAATATTTTCAAATATTGACTCCATGCTGCCAAACTGCTTAATAAGCTTTACGGCTGTTTTTGGACCAATACCCCGAACACCGGGAATATTATCTGAGCTGTCGCCCATTAGCGCCAGAAGATCCCTTACTTTATCTGGCCTTACTCCAAGTTTTTTCTCAACTCCATCCCCGTCATAAATAATAGTATCGGTTATGCTCATTTTTGTTGATAATACCTTTATATCATCAGATACCATTTGAAGCATGTCCTTATCACCAGTTACTATTATCGTCTGTGTATATGTTCCACTTGCTGTTTTTGCAAGACTTGCAAGAATATCATCTGCTTCCATCCCGTCTTTTTCAATACAAACGATATTGAAGGCTTCCATTACTTGTTTTATAAGGGGTATTTGGTGAATAAGTTCATCAGGCATCTTCTTGCGGTGAATCTTGTACTGATCAAACATCTTATGCCTGAATGTGGGACTCTTGCTGTCAAATGCACAGATTATAGTATCAGGTTTAAGATCCTCCGCTAGTTTCAGGATCATATTCGTAAAACCCAGAACCGCATTTGTAATTATTCCCGAAGAAGTTGTAATAGTATCCGGAAGAGCAAAAAATGCCCTGTATGCTATATTATTAGAATCAATTAGCAGTATCTTCTCTTTTTTCAATCAAATACCTTTCACAAAGTTTTAGACCATTCCCATGCATGATTAAATGAATTTTAAATACTTTATCCATGATAAAATAAAGGGGAGCGAATTCCTTGATTTCTTTATAAAATTATTAAATTTCAATATCAAACATTAATTATCATTATAGTATCAACATTCAGACAATCTTTTATATCATTATACTAACTAAAAATTTAATATAAGACAATGAAGTCTTAGATGAACGAAAGCACATGCTTCAATGGTTAATACCTTTCAAGCATGTGCTTTCGTTCAAGAACTATTTACTTTTAATTATCTTTTATAC
>JALHTA010000238.1 GCA_022865545.1 Actinomycetota bacterium
AAGGAAGACTACATATAAGTGGAGCTTCAGGGTCTATTTCTCTTCTTTTCTTGAAATTAATTACTACTTCCTCTGCCTGTTCTTTGGAGCCCGGGAGTACTTCCGGCGTGTTTGTTATTGATTGCTCTCCCAAAACGGCCCTTGTTCCCTCAGATACAGCAGGAAGATCCATATGGGCTGCTCCGAATGTCATTATAAATATGGGGTGCCCGTGTATTACCGCCCCTATATCGGGAAAATTATGGTATATATGGTAATGCGTTGCTGCTTCCCTTGATATTGCATCAGCTTCTCCAATAACTGGCACCTTACATAAATCTGTTACTATAATATCATCTTCTTCCAGCTGCCACTGCTTATCATGACCGGTCCTTCTGGGGTTTATATATATTTTATCTCCATCTCTAACTGATATATTTCCTCCGGAAGAATCTGTAAGTTCCCTGTCATAAAGCATCCTTCCTATCTCACAAATGGATCTTCTGATGTTTCTTATATCTGTCATCTTTATTACCCCTTAATTTTTTCAATATAATATATAGAAGTTCTACACTATTCAATTATTTTACCATAATTAAACCAGAATATTATTAGATTTTTAATGAAAAAATTGCAGTATTATGTGCCTTGCCGGTCTTCTCAGTTATTTTCCATCGAAGTGTCCGATATTCAAGAACCCTAATACTGGTGGACATAGGATAGCAGAGCATGATCACCAGGATGTCTTGATATTATCTGATCAACAAATATCTACAAATTTTTCAATCAGGAATGGATCAAATTGGATTCCTGAGTATTTTTCTAATTCAATTATAGCATTATCCCTGCCTATAGCTTTCCTATAGGGACGGTTATTTGTCATTGCATCATAAGCATCGACTATTGATACTATCCTGGAGTTTATAGGTATTTTTTCTCCCTTTAATCTGGACGGATAACCTCCCCCATTCCACCATTCGTGATGATGTAGTATAGGTTTTGCTATTGTTAAAAGTTCATTGGATGATTTAGCTATTCGAAAACCGATCTCAGAATGTTTCTTTATTAATCTCCATTCTTTATGGCTCAATTTATCAGGTTTCAAAATTATATTATCTGATATACCAATTTTTCCGATATCATGCAGCGTTGACAATAATCTAAGGTCATTTATCATACTATCTTGAAGATTTAATTCTTTTCCTAGAGATATTACGCCATCTCTCATCCTCCTGACATGCTCTACGGTTTCAAAATTTCTTTCCTCCAGAGCTTTCTCCAGAGAAAATATGAGTGAGCTTTGCGGGCTTTGCTTTTTCATTAATTTATTCCTATACATCTGATCATCAGCATCTTTTATAACAGAATTTATTTCCTGGGATATTTCTGTTTTACTTGAGACTCCAATAGATATGCTCAAAGGAAGTATTTTATTACCTTCTTTTTTGCAAGCTATTTTTATTCTATCAATTATCTTTAATACCTCACTCAACGGAGTTGAAGGTAGCAATATTGCAAACTCATCCCCGCCATATCTGGCAATTATATCCTCACTTCTAAAGCAATATTTAAAAATATCAGCTATCTTTTTGATTAATTTATCTCCACTTTCATGACCAAAAGCATCATTGACCAGTTTAAGTCCATCAATATCTGCAATAACTATAGTTAAGGGTAACTGTCTTTTTTTATTTAACCTTTTTAGTTCTGCTTCAAAAAACGCTCTATTGTAAAGACCAGTTAGTTTATCGTGAAACGAAAGATACTTTATCTTATTTTCAAATACTTTTTTTGAAGTGATGTCTCTTACTATACCATTACAAATAATATCTCTATTATGATTGAAGTCCTTATTGAAAGATACTT
>JALHTA010000239.1 GCA_022865545.1 Actinomycetota bacterium
AAGATGCGAATAGTTCTGAATTTGATCCTGATACAAAAAATCCAGTTATCGACCTGATGATTGAACAAAAATCTGTAAAGGAAAAGGGCGGTACAATGCGCCTTGGAAGTTATAAATGTAAGCTCAAAAAAGGATCCAATGCATATAAGGCATATGGTAGGGAAAATATAAGGGAAAGACACAGACACAGGTTTGAATTAAATAATAAATATCGTCCCATGCTGGAAGAGGCCGGTATGACCATCACTGGCGTTAATCCTGATAAGGATCTTGCTGAAATAATTGAGATAAAAGACCACCCCTGGTTTCTCGCGGTACAATTTCATCCGGAATTTAAATCAAGACCCGACAAACCGCATCCCCTTTTCAAGGATTTTATTGGTGCAGCTATCAAGTATTCATTGGACAGGAAAAAATAAACTAAAGGTAGGAAGAAATAAAAGTATACTTTAAAATCATTACTGTATTTGCAATTATTTTTTTAATTGTTGTACTATTTTTTGCTCCGCTTGCTATATATCTTTTTAATATTGATTTCTATGACCGCCTGTATGATCAAAATGGCGTTTACGAGAAGCTTGATAAAGATGGTGTTCTTGGTATGACTAAAGAAATCTTTAGTTTTTTTAAATACCAGGATGAACTGGACGGACAAATAAGATATGCTGATGTATCCCGAAGCTCGGTTGCTTTCTTTACCGAAAATGAGATAAGCCACATGGTGGATGTGAGAAATCTTATTTTCAAAATTTTATTATTATTCTATGGGAGTCTTCTTGTCCTGATAGTATTATTAATACTGCTCCTTATTCTGGAAAGAAAACATGCCAGGAGGCTTAGAGGTACCGGACTAGTGTTTGTGATATCGTCTTCGGCGGTATTATTTATATTCATAATCCTATATATCCTAAGTATGAATTTTTCTCACCTATTTGATAATTTTCATCTTATATTCTTTCCACAGGGTAATTTTATGTTTGATTCAAATTCTTTGCTAATAACACTTTTTCCATTTAATTTTTTCTATCAATATTTTACAAGACTTGTGATAAGTTCCATTGTTCTTTCATTTATATTTCTATTTATTGGTATATTTCTTTTAAATATTCATAAAATTTCTCAAAAAAGGCTGGCGGTTTGAGCAAAAAAAATATTATCAGAAAAAGATTGATCGATACTTTTTTCAGGCTTGTCAGGATTAAAAGTCCATCTGGTGATGAAAGAGAAATCGTGGAGCATGTAAGGGAAATATTATCCGGTCTTGGCCTTGAGGTAGAGGTAGATGATTCTGGAAAAAAATACGGCTCTAATAGCGGTAATCTAACAGCTCTTTTAAAAGGGGATGATCCTGATATTATGCCAATATTTATGGGTGCTCATCTTGATACGGTAACACTTAATGGTGAAGTTATACCATATATGTATGATGGTATTATAAGAAATAAAAACAGTAAATGCATTCTGGGAGGTGACGATAAGGTAGCAGTCGCAGCAATAATAGAGGTGCTTAGATATATTATAGAGAACAATATTAAGACTGGAGATATTTATATAATCTTTACTATTTCCGAGGAAATAGGAGTTGTCGGTGCAAAATATGTAGACCTGGATAAGGTGGGTGCAGAATACGGTTTTGTTTTTGATTCACATGGCGATATAGGTACAATTTACAATCAGGCCCCTTATCAGAATTCCATTGATGCAGAATTTACCGGGAAAGCTGCGCATGCTGGAATCGAACCTGAAAAGGGAATAAATTCGATAAAGGCTGCAGCTATTGCCATTTCAAATATCCGTTTTGGCCGTCTTGACCATGAGACCACTGCAAATATTGGTAAGATAAATGGCGGTGTGGCCAGAAATATTGTTCCAGAAAATACAAAGATCATGCTTGAAGCAAGGAGCCTTAAGGAATCCAAGCTGGAAAAGGTTACTGAAAAAATGATCGGTTCACTTAAAAGGGCGTCTGATGATACAGGGTGCAAACTAAAATACAAACTTATAAGGGAGTATGATGGATTCAATATAGGGCCTGAGGAGATTCCACTAAAAATTGCTTTAAATGCCATAAAGGAAATCGGGATAGATCCGATGGTAGAATCATCAGGTGGTGGAAGTGACATAAATGTTTTTAATTCCAAAGGGAAAAGAGCTGTTAATTTGAGCTCAGGGATGGAGGATGTACATACGAATTCTGAGTATGTTAAGGCAAGCCAGCTTGAAAAACTGGCACAATTAATACTTGAAATAAGCATTTCTAAAAAGAAGGAATAATTTTGAATGAGAGATTATTTGAGGAAAAAATTGATTCGAAGAAAGTTTTCAGCGGCCAGATAGTAGGGCTCTATTACGACAGTGTAAAACTCCCAAATGGCAAAACTGCTACAAGGGAAAAGGTAACACATCCGGGAGCAGTAGGAATAGTCCCGGTCACAAACGATAATAAAATAGTACTTGTAAGGCAATACAGGTATCCGGTTGAAGATATAACTATTGAGATACCGGCAGGCAAGCTTGATAAGGATGAGAGCCCACTCAGATGCGCTCAGAGGGAATTAGAAGAAGAGGTGGGAGCAGTAGATGGTGAATTGATCCATCTATCAACTTTTTACACAACTCCCGGGTTCTGTAATGAAGTCCTTCACCTTTATCTGGCTATTGGATTTATAAGAACCGACAATAATCTTGATGATGATGAATTTCTTGAAATAATAGAACCTGAAGTTGAAGTAGCTCTAAACTGGATCAAGGATGGAAAGATCAAAGATTCTAAAACAATAATAGGGATCCTTATGGCAAAGGATTTTATAAATGAGAAACTTAGAGAAGAAGATAAAAAATAGCAGCTTTCAGGATAAATCCTTAGGATCCGGCAATTTAAATAAAAAAAGCCTAGGTGCATTCAGGGAGAGAGAAATATTTGAAATACAATTGGACCAATATTTTGAATACCTGCGTTTTGAAAAGTTACTTATGCCTAATAGCATCTCTTCCTATGAAAGAGACTTTAAAAAATTCAGGCAATATTTATTATTGAACCCCAAAATATCATTTTTAAATATCTCAAAACCACAAATACTTGATTTTTTAAAATATCTTTATAATGATAATTCTGATATTTCTGTCTCAAGGATATTATCAGCCTTGCGGGGATTCTATAAATTCCTCATAAGACAGCAGATTATAAAAAATAATCCCTGGTCGCCGGTCAAGAACCCAAGATCTTCAAAAAAAATACTGGAGATATTAGATATAGAGGAAGTGTTGAAGTTTCTTGATTCTATTCCAGAAAGTACTCCATCCGATCTCAGGGACAGGGCAATGTTTGAAATATTATATGGTTGCGGATTGAGGGTAAGTGAAATAACCGGTCTAAGTATAGGCAGCATAGATTTTGATCAAAAACTTTTAAGGTTTATTGGGAAGGGTGACAAGGAAAGAATAGTCCCATTGGGTGATACGGCACTTTTATTTCTTAATAAATATATTGATTCTGCAAGAGGTAAAATAGAAAAAGAAAAAAAGACTGACTATCTATTTCTAAATATGAGAGGTAGTAAGCTTTCCAGACAGGGCTTCTGGAAAATATTAAAAAAATATGCTGATAGGGCTGGAATAGAAAAAAACCTTTACCCCCATATATTCAGGCATAGTTTTGCCACGCATCTCCTTCAGAGGGGTGCGGACCTCAGAACTGTCCAGATACTGCTGGGCCACAGCAGTATCTCGACTACTGAAATATATACTAATCTTACAAAAGAATATCTTAAGGATGCGTATTTTAAATACCATCCGCGCGAGTCATATTAATGGAATTATGTTTGCAAATTTAATATATTTTGGTAAGGTTTATTGTCTGATCTCAAAATAATAATATTTAAGGTGATAATTAATGTTTGATTCGTTTGGACAATCAATAATAGATTTTTTAACCTCTCTTGTAACCTGGCTTCCGGGCCTGGTACTTGGAGTTATACTACATGAATATGCACATGGGTATATCGCTTACCGCAATGGTGATATGACAGCCAAAAGTTATGGAAGACTTACACTCAACCCGATGGCCCATATAGATCTTTTCGGCAGCATCCTGCTTCCCTTATTACTGATTCTGCTAAATTCAGGAATAGTTTTCGGTTATGCAAAACCAGTTCCAATAAATCCTTCATATTTTAGGAATTATAGAAAAGGCATCAGGTACACTTCGCTGGCCGGTCCAGTCACAAATCTTATAGTAGCCTTTTTAATCGGTCTTCTTTACGGTTTATTCTTTTATCTCATCATAAAATTATCAGGCGGACTTATGGATAATGGGAGTATTGGCTTCAAGGCTTTTAATATTTTTAATCAATTATTCATAAATACTATATATATCAATATATTCCTGGCTATTTTTAATTTTATTCCAATACCGCCGCTCGATGGTTCAAAGATATTGGCATCTTTTCTACCTTATCAAGCGATGCAGAAGTATCTTTCAATAGGCAGGTTTGGTTTTATCTTTATCTTTATCTTTCTTTTCCTTGGCGGTGGATTATTCTGGTCCATAATATCTCCCGTTTTTAATTTTCTTTATAATGTCTGCACCTGGTGGCAATATCTTTTAGTGTAAGATAATTAAAAGAATAAAATATACTTTTTACCTTTAAGATAATATATTATATTATCGGAATTATGATAAAAACTTTTTAAATTTTTCAAACTCAGCAGGAGAATAAGAATGAAAAAGAAAATGTTGACAGGCTTTAGACCTACCGGCAAACTTCATCTCGGACACCTTCACGGCAATATTAAAAATATGATAGAGAATCAGGATAAATATGAGAATTTTTTCTTTTTAGTCGATTGGCATGCTTTATCTACAGAATACCAGGACCCTAAGAATATAAAGAATAATCTTATAGACTGTGTTATGGACCTTATTGCGCTTGGAGTTGATCCTAAGATCACTCATTTTTACCGGCAATCAGATATTATTGGTATCCCCGAGCTGACGCTCTATTTTTCCATGATAACACCGCTTTCCTGGCTTGAAAGATGCCCGACATACAAAGAACAGATAAAAGAGCTTAAAGCCAAAGATCTTTCAACGCTCGGATTTTTTTCCTATCCTGTGCTTATGGCTGCCGACATC
>JALHTA010000026.1 GCA_022865545.1 Actinomycetota bacterium
AGAAGATATAAAGCCGCATAATAATCTTACAGTGAGTATCGGAGTCTCAAATTTTCCATTTGATGCCACTGAGCTTGACCAGATTATCAGGTATGCCGATAATGCCCTTTACAAGGCTAAAGCAGAGGGAAGGAACAGGGTTGTAGCCTGAAGTGTCCCGTGCAGTAAAAGATTTTCAATTGACTGTCAGTATAATAATTGATATAGTTAGTTATATCTAACAATTATAGATGATATGGGAAGTGGTTATGGACAAGGCATTATCACAAAGTCTTGAAGACTATCTTGAAGCGATATATATAATCAGTCTTGACAATAAAGTAGTAAGAGTAAAGGAAGTGGCGGGGTTTCTTGATGTAAGAACCCCTTCAGTTGTTGATGCCATAGGCAAGCTGATAGAAAATGGTCTTGTTAATCATGAAAAATATGGTTATCTGGATTTGTCAGATGAAGGCAATAAACTTGCCCGCATGATACACCTAAAGCATGAAAAGATCTGCAAATTCTTTAAGGACGTCCTTATGGTAAGTGATGAGGTATCAAGGAAAGATGCCTGTAAGATCGAACACTATATTAGTAAAGAGACGATGAACCATATGATAGGATTTATTAAATTCATTGAAAGCTGCCCTGAGGGATATCCAGAATGGCTGAAGCATTTTAAATATTTTCTAAAACATGGAAAAAGACCGAAATAATACGGTAAAGAACAGTCTCCCGGAAACTAAATAAATCAAATCCTTAAAAATACTTCTTAAACACAATAATCAAAAATTTACTTGACAAAACTATGTCAGTCTACTAAAGTTAGGTAAGGCTAATTTTATTTAATTTACCTATTACAACAATATGATTTTTGGAAAAAAGATGAAAGCAGGATTTAAAAGATTAAGAAAGCCTGAAGCTAATGCTGGACATGGCCCCGGGCAACAAGGTTATAAAGGGTGTTTTAATCCCAGTAAGACTGCAAATATTTTAAAAAGTCATGTGCGGGGTCCGGGTGTCGGGGATCCATTGTCTGCGGACCCTTTTGAAGGAAGGAAGCTTCTCACTCTGGCGCATGCAGTACCTGGTATGAAATATAGGATAATAAAAGTCGAGGGAGATTGTAAATTAAGCTCCAGGCTTTGTGCAATGGGACTTATGCCGAATGAACTGCTCAGTGTGTATACGGCATCAAGGGGGGGACCGGTCCTTATTACTATTAAGGGTTCCAGATTTGCAATCGGAAGAGGTATGACTAATAGGATAATCATCGAGGAGACCTGATGAAGGGGAAGGAAATAGTCATAGCTCTTGCCGGAAATCCCAATTCCGGAAAGACGACTATCTTTAATAATCTCACCGGTTTAAGACAGCATGTAGGAAATTATCCTGGAGTCACAGTAGAGAAAAGAAGCAGTAATATCCACTATAAAGATTATCTCATAAAGATAATAGACCTTCCCGGTATTTATAGCCTGACTGCATTTTCCGAAGAAGAGATAGTAGCAAGAAATTATGTCCTTGAGGAAAAACCGGATATAGTTGTAAATGTCATAGATAGTTCAAATCTTGAAAGAAATCTTTATCTAACAGTACAGCTTCTTGAAATTGGTGCACCTCTGGTGCTTGACTTCAATATGGTTGATATTGCAAAGAAAAAGGGCCAGGAGGTTGACAGGGAGCTTCTATCTGAATTACTCGGGGCGCCGATAGTTGAGACAGTCGGTCCAAAAGGAATAGGGACCAAGGAGATCCTCGACGCAGCTATTAAGGCAAAAGAAGGCAGGGATATAAAAAAAATAGAAATATCCTATGGTGAAGAAATAGAAAATGAACTGAATAAGATCATAGATTCTATAAATAGCCATGCCGATACGATTCTTCAGTCCAGTGACAGGTGGACGGCAGTAAAATTGCTTGAGCAGGACCAGGAAATAATCAAAAGGTTGAAAAAAACCGATCAAGACAGATATGGTGAAATAGAAAAAGTAGTCTCAGCTTCGATCAGACATATCAATAATATTTTAAGAGATTCTCCCGAAGTGGTCATAGCGGATGCAAGATATGGTTTCATAAAAGGAGCGCTCCGGGAGGCTTATGAAGAAGCAGATACCGACAATATAGATATTACAGAAAAAATTGACAGTATAATAACTAACCGTTTCCTCGGTATACCGGTATTTGCACTTATCATCTGGCTCATGTTCCAATTTGTGTTTACTCTGGGCAGATATCCAATGGGATGGATAGAATCCGGTTTTGAAAAGTTATCTGTATGGCTAAGCAGTTTAATACCCGGAGAACTGCTTAGATCGCTTATAGTAGATGGGATAATAGGAGGAGTCGGAGGTGTAGTCGTGTTTACTCCGAACATTGCACTTCTATTTTTGGTTATAGCTCTTCTTGAGGATTCCGGGTATATGGCAAGGGCGGCCTTTGTCATGGACAGGATCATGCACAGAATAGGATTACATGGTAAGTCATTCATACCGCTTATCATAGGGTTTGGATGCACTGTTCCCGCATATATGGGGTCAAGAATACTTGAAAACAAAAAGGACCGTCTTATAACCATGCATATAAATACTTTTTCCAGCTGCGGAGCCAGGTTGCCGGTATATATTTTACTTGCGGGAGCTTTCTTTCCTGCGATTGCCGGAAATATTATCTTTTCTATTTATTTTATCGGGATAATATTTGCAATAATAATGGCAAAGGTCTTAAGAGCTACAAGATTTAAGGGGGAGCTGGAACCTTTTGTAATGGAGCTGCCTCCGTATAGGATACCGACATTTAAGGGAGTATTTATCCATACCTGGGAAAGGACCTGGATGTACCTGAAAAAAGCAGGTACTATAATCCTCGCGATCTCGGTCCTGATGTGGTTTTTGTTTACTTTTCCCATACCAGGACCTGGTGATTATTCTGAAGATTTTGAAGGCAGGCTAACTTTATTAGAAGAGTCCCATAGTTCAGGAGAGATAACTGAAGGGGCCTATATGGGGGCAGTTGCAGAAGTAGATGGTAAAATTGCCGCAGAAAAGCTAGAGTTCTCGGTTGCAGGAAGGACAGGAAAATTCCTTGAGCCGGTCTTCAGGCCGCTCGGTTTTGATTGGAGGATGGTAGTAGCATCTATTTCCGGTATCGCCGCAAAGGAAGTAATAGTATCCAATTTTAGCACGCTTTTTAGCCTTCAGGGCACTGATGAAGGTTCTGTGGGACTGCAGCAGAAATTAAAGGAAAGCTATGATCCGCTAAAAGGATATACTTTTATGCTATTTGTCCTTCTATATTTTCCCTGTATTGCCAGCATGGTGGTATTCAGGAGGGAAGCTGGGACAAAGGAGATGTTTTTCCAGATGGGCTACACTTCGGTACTTGCCTGGGTAGTGGCATTTGTGGTCTATCAGGTGGGAAGTTTTTTTATGTCTTTATAGCTGTGTGGCAGGGTGCTGCTGTATCAGCTTTATATGTTTGATGGGTAATTTATGGATTATATGATTAAATAGAATAAAACAATGTAAATATAATATTTTTTTATTAGAAATGGTAAGGGTCAGACAAGTGGGGATCTGGGAAATAATCATTATAAGCATAATTGGAGTATCAGCTGCGGGGTACCTGGTATGGATATTTTTTGGAAGAAGAAAGAATAGTCCTCCCTGTACTGCATGCCCTCACTCGACATCATGTAAAAAACCAGATAAAATTATTTTGCAAGATCTTGAAAGCAAATAACATATAGGAGGGGAAATCAATATGAAAACAGTACTATGTTATGGAGACTCTAATACTTTTGGCTGGAATCCGGTAAGCTTTGATCCGCTGGACACTCCGATTGTTCTGGGCCAGCACCGGTTCGATAAAAATAAGAGATGGACCGGCATAATGGCGAGTGAACTCGGGGACGGGTACCATATTATTGAGGAGGGACTTCCAGGAAGGACGACAGTGTGGAGTGATCCGGTTGAAGGTGAAGACAAAAATGGGGAAAAATATTTACTCCCCTGCCTGCTATCACATGCTCCAATAGATCTTGTATTGCTTATGCTAGGGACAAATGATCTCAAGATGAGGTTTTCAGTGACTGCATTTGACATAGCCATGAGCATAGGAGCATTGATCGGAATAATAAAGGGAAGCAGTACAAATATGGAAGGCAAATCTCCGGAAATACTTGTCATTAGCCCTCCGCCCCTGGGAAAATTGAGTGAATTTGGTGAATTCCTTGAGGGTGGTACAGAAAAATCAAAGAAATTAGCAAATTATTATCAGAGAATATCAAAACAGCTTGGATGTGAATTTCTGGATGCAGGCAAAGTCATTGAATCCAGCCCAATCGACGGGGTGCACTTTGAAGAGAAGGAACATACTAAACTGGGAAGAGCTCTGGCAGATAAGGTAAAGACTATTATTTAAACTAGTATTATGTGACAGCGTATAGTATTTGCAATAAATGATATTTATTAGTTATAAGAATATACCGAGGGTAGCTGATGGAAAATTTTAGCTTTTACAGACCTACCAGAATCATCTTTGGCAGAGGTTCTGAAGAGAAAGTGGGAAAGGAAGTAAAAAAATATGGGAAAAAGATACTGCTTCATTATGGTGGAGGAAGCATTAAACGAACTGGACTTTATGATAAGGTGATAAAATCAATTAAAAGTGAAAATATCGAAGTAGTCGAGCTTGGTGGTGTTAAACCTAATCCCAGATTAAGCCTGGTAAGGGAAGGTATAGGCATCTGTAGAAAAGAAAATATTGATTTTATCCTTGTGGTTGGTGGAGGCAGTGCCATTGATTCTGCTAAAGCCATTGCCGCTGGAGCCAAATACGATGGTGATGTTTGGGATTGCTATACAGGCGAAAAGGCGGAAATAAAAAGTGCTCTTCCTCTGGGAGTAGTGCTCACAATACCGGCGGCTGGCAGCGAAGTTAGTCCTGATAGTGTGATCACAGATGAGGATGGATGGTATAAAAGACCTGCAGGTGGGGAACCGCTGATCTCTAAATTTTCAATACTCAATCCTGAGCTAACGTTCACCCTGTCCGCCAAGCAAACAGTTATTGGAGTATCAGATATACTGGCCCATGTTTATGAGAGATATTTTACCCAGGTAAAGAATGTAGAACTAACAGACAGGCTGGCTGAGGCTACGATGAAAACAGTGATCAATAATACCAGGCTGGTCCTAAAGGACCTAAAAGACTATAATGCCAGGGCTGAAATAATGTGGGCCGGAAGTATAGCTCATAATGATCTATTAGCCACAGGTAGGACAGGTGACTGGGCCTCCCATATGATCGAGCACGAGCTTTCAGGCATATATGATATTCCTCATGGGGAGGGTCTGGCAGTAGTATTTCCAGCATGGATGAAGTATGTCTATAAGGATAATGTCTCAAAGTTTGCCCAGTTTGCCCAAAGGGTCTGGGATGTTGATACCGGTTTAGATGATCTTGAGGGGACGGCACTTGAGGGGATTTCAAGGGTAGAAACCTTTTACAGGGAAATCGGTCTTCCGGTAAGTCTAGGTGAAATAGGTATAGGGGAAGACAGGTTTGAAGAGATGGCAGCCAAATGTGTAGAAGATGGAGCTATCGGACAGTTCAGAAAACTTGAAAAGGATGACATTATAGAAATATATAGATTAGCTAAATAATACTAGCCGTAAAATTGATAAATTGGAGTCTGCTATTAAGCTTTCATCTTCCATTTTGTAAGGATGTTTTCCCTGTCAAATACCCTGACTGCTATCCTGAGAAGAATTGGACATAATATAAGAAAACCGAGACATCCCAATAGGAGATATGTAATATTTATAAGGAAGAAACCTGCGACCTGCAGGCCTATTAACAAATAGATCGGAAATATTATAACAGAGCCGATACCCTGTGCCGACCTTATATCTGTTGATTTAGATGATACTATGATACTGACCATCGTAAGCAGAAATGAAAGAATAGGGCTCAGTATAAAAGCGACTATAAGCCATTCTACTGTGGGCAGGGGGGCATAACCCATTTTTATATAAAGGACCACATCCACTACCAGTGTCAGTATTAAAAAATTTATGGTAGATATCGCGAATGCCGGCACCATGGCAGTAAGTGATTTGCCAAACAGCAGTTCCCGTGTCTTAATAGGCGTACCCAGGAGAGGTTCCAGTGTATTATTTTCTTTTTCCATGAGTACCGACGCCGGTGCGATAAGACTAGGTACCATAGCAGGGATCATAAGTAAAAAGAGCAGGAATTGCTTTATTATAAATCCAATAAATACTTTTTCTGGATTATCGACCTGTCCGAATACCTTGCTTATAAACTTCGCAGTGTCCTCATCCTCCAGTATCGAGCCGCTCGCAAATGTTATAATTAAAGGCATAACGATCGAGAACATAACAGTGATTATAAGTATCGGCAGCCAGATATTCTTATTCTTAAGTACTTCTTTTATTTCCTTTTTAAATATTATTAATGAGTTTTTCATTTAGTTTCCTCATCTTTTATAAGGTCCAGGTATATTTCTTCAAGCGATGCCTTGATCTCATTTAAATACAAGATATCTATATTATTAGAAGTAAGTTCCCTGATGATACCAGGATTTGATTTTTCAGGTTCACTTACAAGCAGGATTGCTTTATTCTTATTTGTATCTACTTCAAGTATGTTCTTGATATTTTTTAAGACGGGAAGAAATCTGGTGGCATCATCTCTGAAGACAATTTCTACTTTCCTGTGCTTGTCATGATTTTGAAGCTCTCCAAGTGATGCTATTTTTATTATCTTTTTTTTAATGAAGCATATCCTACCCGAGAGGTTTGAAGCTTCTGTTAGATTATGGGTGCAGAGAAATATGGTTATCTTTTCCTTTTTAAGGCTTTCTATAAAACTTCTTACCATATGGGCACTTTCAGGGTCAAGTCCAGCCGTGGGTTCATCCAGGAAAAGTATTCTGGGTTCATGGATAAGCGCACGGGTCAATGCAAGTTTCTGTTTCATGCCTTTAGAATAGGTGCCGGCAAGGTCATCCTTTCTCTGCCAGAGACCAAACATCTTAAGATATTTTTCTATATTGGCCTTCCTCTGCTTATCCGGCATATCATAGAAGCTTGAAAAATAATCAAGATTATCATATGCGGATATCTTCTCATATAGTCCGGGCGACTCAGTCAGGAGCCCGATAATGGACCTTATATGTTCTCCACCGGTCTTTGGGTCCTTGTCATCGATAGTAATACTACCTGAGGTGGGGGAAATAAGAGTAGACAGCATCCTGATCGTTGTGGTCTTTCCGGCCCCATTAGGACCAAGGAAACCAAATATCTCACCTTCATCTATATCAAAGGATATATCTTGAACGGCTACTACTGTCTCAAATTCTTTTGTAAGATTTTTAACACTTATCATATGAAAAAATTTTACAGCTTATATAAAAAAAATCAATAGTTTTAAGAGTTGTAATAATATTACATAAGTGTTATATTACAGTAATGGAATATATTATAATCTTTAATGATGATGTCTTATAAAAATAAATTGTCAAATATTGAGTTTATGCTTGCACAGATCATATGGGAGCTGGAAATTGCTTCTGGTTACAGGATAAATAAAATCATCATTGAACGGCAATATAGAAACTGGGCTGACATAGGTACAACTTCAGTCTATTCAGGATTAGAAAAATTGAGACGAAGAAGGCTTATTGACTCTAAATTTATGGATAAAAAGTTTGGCAAAGGTCCGGTACCTAAACTATTTAAACTCACCGCCGAAGGTAAAAAAATATTAAAAGAAGAAGTTATTAAGTCCCTGGAGTTTTCCCGGGAGAGAGATAAGAGGTTTGAGCTTAGTCTTGCGGCGAGCCCAATACTCAAGACTTCCGAATTCAGGAAGGCACTTTTTTCAAGAATAGATTTTTTAAGAGAAAGCCATAAGATAATAGAGCAAAAATTCAAAGTAGATGGTGGGGATAAGCTTCCTTTGCATGTAAAAGCTCTTTTCAAGCATTCACTTTTTCTAATAAGCAATGAGATAGATTTTACCGGTGAGATCATCAGACAGGTCAAATAATTTTTTTATTTAATATAAATAAAGGATAGACCATGACAAATGTAATTAAAAATTTCAAACCGTTTAACGGTCAGCATTGCGAAACAACAGCAACCGGTTCGCTTCTAAATCAAATTGGAATTGAACTTTCCGAACCAATACTTTTTGGATTGGGAGAGGGGCTGGGTTTTATTTTCTGGAATATGAAGATAATGGGTTTCCCCTTTATTGGTGGAAGGATAAAACAAGATACTTTAACCAAAAATATTTCTACAAATCTAAACTTAAAATTGGAAGTTAAGGAGACTTCATCAATAAAAAAAGCCTGGGTAAATGTTA
>JALHTA010000240.1 GCA_022865545.1 Actinomycetota bacterium
CCAGCTTCAGGATACTTTTGGCGTTATTATGCTCAGCCTCGTAGGTGGAGTACCAAAGACATTGAATCTGAAAGACATAATCGATGAATATATAAAACACCGTTATGATGTGGTGGTCAGAAGAACAGAATTTGAACTCAGGAAAGCAGAAGAAAAAGAACATATACTTGCAGGATATCTTATAGCACTGGACAATCTTGACGAGGTAATAAAAACAATAAGATCCTCAAAAGATGCGCCCACTGCAAAAAACAAGCTGATCAAGAATTTTGATCTATCCCCAAAACAGGCGCAGGCAATCCTGGACCTCAGGCTCC
This sequence comes from Actinomycetota bacterium, assembly GCA_022865545.1. Lineage (GTDB taxonomy): Bacteria > Actinomycetota > Humimicrobiia > Humimicrobiales > Humimicrobiaceae > M55B120. The sequence continues at coordinate 318 of JALHTA010000240.1, forward strand.
ATCGTTTGACGGGCCTTGAAAGGGATAAGATAAAGCAAGAATATAAGGAGATCCAGGAACTTATAAAGAAATTAAAGGAGCTGCTTGGAAGTGAAGAGCTAATATATGAAGAGATAAAGAAAGAACTAAGGGAAACGAGTAAAAAATATAAAGATGAGAGAAGGACCGATATTTCCGCCGATGAATCAGATATAGATATAGAGGATCTTATTCCTGAAGAAGAAAATGTTATCTCTATTTCCCATTCAGGATATATTAAAAGATTACCTGTTACCACTTACAGAAAACAGGGGCGGGGCGGCCGCGGAGTAACTGGTACCAATTTAAAAGATGAAGATTTTGTAGAACTTCTTTTTATAGCATCTACACATCATTATATGATGTTCTTTTCAAGTTTTGGGAAGGTATACAGGGTCAAAGTCCACCAGCTTCCAACTGGCAGCCGGACCTCCAAGGGAAAGGCGATCGTCAATCTTCTCCCATTTGCATCAGGTGAAGAAGTTGCGGCAATAATAGCGGTCAAGGAATATAATGACAGTCATTACCTTATAATGGGCACCAAGAAGGGGCTTATAAAAAAGACAGCAATAAAAGCTTATGATACGTCCCGTAAAGACGGGATAATCGCTATCAATATAAATGAAGGCGATGAGCTTATAAGTGTTAAGAAATCTAATGGCAGTGATGAAGTGATAATGGTATCAAGAAATGGCCAGGCCATAAGGTTCAGTGAAAAGGATTGTAGACCGATGGGAAGAGCGTCCCAGGGGGTGAAGGGTATGAGGCTTAAAGGTGATGATGAAGTCCTTTCCATGATAGTCATAAAGGAACTTGACGCAGACCTTTTCATAATTACAGAAAACGGTTTTGGAAAAAGGACAGCACTTTCTCAGTACAATAGGCAAAAAAGAGGCGGCCAGGGTGTAAGGACATTAAAAATAACAGAGAAAAAAGGAAAGGCTACAGGAGCAGGAATACTCAGGGATGAATATGACCTTATGATAATATCTGAAAACGGCGTACTGATAAGGATACCTGCTAAATCGATCTCCAGGACCGGAAGATCCACACAAGGAGTCAAAGTCATAAACCTCAAGGAAGGAAACAAAGTAGGTTCATATTCCATTATGGCATCAGAGTAGTTAATAAAGCCCTTATTTAATAATTTAATTTAATTTAAGACGTAAATCTGTTATTATAACTTTCAATAAATATATTTTTTGAATTGCTTAAAAGTATTCTAAGAATTTGCTAATAAAATAATTACCAACCTAAAAGGGGGAATAAAATGGCAGATGCAAAACCAGAAGTACATCCTGATTTTAATAAAAAAAGTTCTACAGGGATGGAACCAAAAGTAGCAGTTCTTGTTTCACATGTAGGTTTTCTGATCGGAGCCGGATGGCTTTCAGGACTAATAATCTACCTGCTTGAAAAAGAGAACCGTTTTGTGAAGTTCCATGCTATGCAGTCAATAGTAATAGGAGCAGCAGAAGTAATCGCCTATATCATCGCCGCGATTCTTACAGTAGTAGTAATAGGAGCTTTTTGCTTCCCGGTTATCTGGGTTGCAGCACTGGTTATAAGGATCATAATTATAATGAAGGCCAATAATGGCGAGTACTATATGTTCCCGGGATTCGGGAAACTTGCTGAAAACTGGACAAAGATGTAGTACTGTCCCTTTTTAATAAGAACTTATAATATAATTGATGGAGTATAGTCCAATAATATATTGATAGTATTGGGCTATACCTAATTTGTGGGGGTATAAAAAATGGTTAATATTGAGAGGAAAGTTGTTCGCAGTATTAGTGAACTTTCAAGCTTCAAATTCTTACTTGTCTTCTATCTTATTTTCTTCATCATATCAGTCATAATAATGGGTATAGTAGCTTTGCTTGCCTGGGCCGGTCTATCATCTTCTGGAATAAATATTCCTGATATGCTTAATAGTTTCGGACTTGGTAATTTCGGACTTGGTAATTTCGGACTGGCTAATCTTGGCGGGGGAAGTGTGCTGTATATAGTTCTTGCTATAGTCGTCGGGCTTATCGCTTCAGTTTTTTATGCAGCATTTGGCACACTCATGGTATGGATTGGAAATGTTGTCCTCAGGATAAGCGGTGGCATAGAGCTAAGGTTTATTGACAGAGAAGTAAAAGCTAAAAGCGAATAGAAGCTGAAACATTCTTAAGTCATAACATTATGGTTAAAAACAGCGGTTCAGCATTTATCACATCGCTATTTTCACATTGGTTTACCTTGACAAAAAAAGGTTAAATTGATATTTTGTCCTCTGTGTCAAATGGAGAGGGCCTATAGCTCAGCAGGTTAGAGCGCATCCCTGATAAGGATGAGGTCTCTGGTTCGAGTCCAGATAGGCCCACCACGATACATGCACAGTTCAAACTTAAATATAATAAATCAAGAAAGGTCAAAACGGTCTGCATTCATCACCTTATTCCAAGCTGTTACAAAATCCTGAATGAACTTCTGTTGGGCATCGTCACTTGCATACACCTCAGCGATGGCCCGGAGCTCAGAATTAGAACCGAAGATCAAGTCAACGCGTGTACCGGTCCATTTGAGTTTTCCGGTTTTAGGATCTCTCCCCTCGAAAATGTCACTGTCTTCAGAGGTTGCTTTCCACTTGGTGTTCATATCGAGTAGATTTACAAAGAAGTCATTAGTCAGGGTTTCGGGATTCTTGGTAAATACACCGTGCTGAGATTTATTGTAGTTGGCATTTAATACCCGTGTACCACCAACTAGAACCGTCATCTCAGGCGCCGTCAGCCCCAGTAGTTGTGCCCGATCGACTAACATTTCCTCAGTAGAAATGGCATATTTAGCTTGACTATAGTTGCGGAATCCATCTGCTTTCGGTTCAAGGACTGAGAATGAAACTACGTCGGTTTGTTCTTGCAACGCATCTGTACGACCTGGTGTAAAAGGAACAGACAAATCAAAACCGGCATTCTTAGCTGCTTGTTCAATGCTTGCGCATCCAGCCAAGACAATTAGATCGGCAAGGGATACCCTCTTTTTGCCTGATTGTGCTTTGTTGAAAGCATTTTGAATTTTTTCAAGAGCCTTCAGCACGGTTTGCAGTTGTGCTGGTTGGTTTACTTCCCAATCCTTCTGCGGTGCCAGGCGAATACGAGCTCCATTTGCCCCTCCCCGCTTGTCGGATCCGCGGAACGTCGACGCTGATGTCCAGGCTGTAGAGACCAGCTGGGAAACGGACAAACCTGAGTCAAGAATCCTACCCTTAAGATCTGTGATATCTCCTTCATCAATCAGTTCGTAATCGACTGCAGGTACCGGGTCTTGCCAGATCAGCTCCTCATCTGGAACCTCCGGACCTAGATAGCGCGAAGCTGGACCCATATCGCGGTGGGTCAGCTTGAACCATGCACGGGCAAAAGCATCAGTAAACTCTTCTGGATTCTCCTGAAAACGCTTGGCTATCGGCCTATAGATGGGATCCATCTTCAATGCAAGATCGGCTGTAGTCATTATCGGTGCTTGGCTTTTTGAAGGGTCGTGGGCATCCGGGACAAGTTCTGCAGCAGCAGGATCAGTTGGAACCCATTGCCAGGCGCTGGCAGGGCTCTTAACCAGATCCCAATCATACTTAAACAGGGTGTCTAAGTAACTATTGTCCCATTTAGTTGGTGTAGGGTTCCAGGCACCTTCGATACCACTTGATATTGTATCGCCGCCTTTACCGCTACCCATACTATTTTTCCAGCCAAGTCCCTGTTCTTCGATACTAGCAGCTTCAGGCTCCGGGCCTACGTGGGTCGCACTACCTGCACCGTGACATTTACCAAATGTATGGCCACCTGCGACCAGAGCAACAGTCTCCTCGTCGTTCATAGCCATACGCGCAAAAGTCTCCCGAATGTCTTTTCCAGAAGCGACTGCGCTGGGCTGACCATTCGGTCCTTCCGGATTTACATAAATCAGACCCATCTGTACCGCAGCAAGGGGATTTTCAAGTTCCCTATCACCAGAATAGCGCTTATCGCCAAGCCACTCACTTTCAGCACCCCAGTAAATATCCTCTTCAGGTTCCCAGACATCTTCACGACCACCAGCAAAACCGAAAGTTTTAAAGCCCATTGACTCCAAAGCACAATTACCAGCAAGAATCATAAGGTCAGCCCAGGAAATCTTTTTGCCGTATTTCTGTTTGATAGGCCAAAGCAGACGGCGTGCTTTATCAAGGTTTACATTATCCGGCCAGCTGTTTAGAGGAGCAAAGCGCTGAGTACCCGACCCTGCACCACCACGGCCGTCTCCCATACGGTATGTGCCGGCGCTGTGCCACGCCATACGGATAAAAAATGGTCCGTAATGTCCCCAGTCAGCAGGCCACCATTCCTGTGAATCGGTCATTAAAGCGTATAAATCTTTTTTCAGTGCTTTAAAGTTCAGTTTCTTAAATTCTTCTGCATAATTGAATGTTTCACCCATTGGATTTCTTATAGCAGGGTTCTGATGAAGCATCTTTAGATTTAACTGGTTAGGCCACCAATCCCGATTAGTCGTACCTCCACTATCATTCTTATGCCCAGTCGCTCCCGTTACTGGACATTTCCCTTTTTCACCCATCAGCTAATCCTCCTTTTAGTTTGCTATTTACTTCTTGAAGATCAATGGTTCGTAATCATAGATATAGTATAACATCCTCAATATCTAATGAAAATTATGGTAAAAGATTAAACAAGAATTAATACTCTGAAGCTAATTCTGGTATAAAAATATCTGATAATTCCTTCAATATCTGGTTCGAATTTAGACTAATTAGGCCCACCACTAAAATGACAGCTTCATTTTGCCTTTAGGGTCTTTCTATAATTCTTTCGGATAATCACAAAAATAAAGAAAATTACCATAAAGATGATAGCTATTACCATTGAAAAAAGAAAACTATAATCAGCTAATAAGCTGATTATGAAAGGAATTATACTGCCACTTGTTGATCCTACAACAAATAGTATGGTTAAAGATAAATCCCTTCCCGAACCAAAGATTCTACCTGAAGAGGAGATCAATAAGGGTGGTATTCCAGAAAAGCCAAGACCTATAAGCCCTGCACCAATAAAATTTATTTTTTGTGATACCGGAAAAATTGTAAGAATTAATCCTATAAGGCTGATTATAGACAATGCCATTAATAAATTTCCTGCTTTGAATTTATATGATAGAAAGCTTATTATTAGTCGTCCGATAAGTATACCTATCCAGAAAACTGATACTATAATACTGGCGCTATAAAGGTCAAATAACTTCTCGACTCTAAAAAAAGTTGGTGCCCAGGAAAAAATTGTTACTTCAGACATAACATAGAATAGCATCATAATTGCCGTAAACATCATATAAATATTTTTACTCCTGTATCTGAATGTTTCCCTGATAGGAATTATTTCCTTTGCTTTTAATGAGCTAGCCTGTTTTTTATTTACCAGGAGATGTGATATGAAAGAGATTAACACAAGACCTATTGCTATAATGTATAGTATCCGCCAGTTCATTTGTCTATTTATCAAGCTAGAAGCAATAAACGGTGAAGTAAGTGCACCAATTGCAAAAAAACCATGTCCTAGATTAATAATACTATCTTTATTTTTTACTTTTCCTTCCAACATGCTCAAATTGCCATTCATAAAAATGATTCCAAAAAGGCAACCTGAAATAAAATATAATATATAGAAAAGAGTTAAGGATGATGTCAGGATCAATCCCACTAATGTGGGAATAACTAAAATATATATCCATATAACTATATTACTTCTATCAAATTTTCTGCTTAAAAACATTAAAGCCAGAATACCTGTAGCTTCTCCTATCAGGAAAAAGGTTATAATCAGATTCATATTTTCCGGCGGTACATTAAAATATTTACTGATATCCAGCAGAATAGGGCTTGTCAGCATCATAAAAAATGAAAAAAGAAACATAGAAAGGTAATTGGGAAATTCCATTAAATAGTTTTTAAGATTATTATTTTCCAAATTATACCTGTCTTTAATAAGACCATATTAAGAATTTAATTTGAGTATAATACACTAGATAGGCTAATAATACTATTGATTCTACAAAACGTGCAGCACATAATTATGTGAAAATCTTTTAACTGACCGGACTATTAAAATCTAAATATCTCCAATTAATTAATAAAAAATGTATAATTAAATCCTATATTTATCTTAAAAAATACAGAAGGAATCAATATAGTGAAATTGGAAGACCTGGGATTTAATAGCTGGTTCCAGGAAAAAATAAAATATTCTAAATTCTCTGAAAACAATCTGGCCCGCATAATCATTGTATATAAGAATATTTATACTATTAGAGGTCAAAAGTCCGAGGTCCAGGCAGAAATTACCGGGAAAATGAGATATGGTGCTGAATCAAAGCTTGATCTCCCTACAGTGGGTGATTGGGTATTTGCAGAATATTTGGATAAAAATACATTTGCTGTGATCCAGGAGATATTACCAAGAAAATCCACTCTTAAAAGAAAAATAGCAGGCAAAAGAACTGAATTTCAATTAATAGCTTCCAATATTGATATTGTATTTATCATGCAGTCGCTTGATGCTGATTTTAACATGAGGAGACTTGAACGGTTTCTGGTAATGATAAATGATGACAATATTGAACCTATAGTATTACTCAGTAAAAGCGATTTGATCTCTTCAGAGGATCTAAATAAAAAAATAATAGAAGTAAAGAATATAAACCATAATTGTAAAATAGTTACCTTTAGCAATAAAACCGGTACTGGATTGGAACAGATCGAAAGTAATATAAAACCCGGTATGACTTATTGTCTTCTGGGATCATCCGGGGTGGGTAAAACTACTTTAATAAATAATCTTATTGGGGAAGATAAATATGCTACTGGAGATGTCCGGAAAAAAGATTCAAAAGGTAAGCATATAACGACCAACCGCCAGCTAATAGTACTTAAGAATGGTGGAATAATCATTGACACTCCAGGAATAAGGGAGCTGGCAAATATTGGAGCTGGTAGCGGTATTGATGAAACTTTTTTTGATATAAGTAATCTGGCTGGTAATTGTCACTTTAATGATTGCTCGCATACTATCGAACCCGGGTGCTCTGTTTTGGAAGCTTTAAAGAATGGAGAAATTGATAGAAAACATTATGACAGTTATTTAAAACTCCGAAAAGAATCAGAATATAATGAGATGACATATCTGAAAAAGAGAAGAAAAGCTAAAGATTTTGGAAAATTCATAAAAGAAGCAAAGAAAAATTTCAGGAAAAGATAATTATAGATGATCTTTCATAATCTTATTTGCGATTCTCTGGCAAAAAGCCAAATAATCTCAAACCATTAAGAATAACAATAATTGTGACTCCTACATCTGCAAATATTGCCAGAGTCAGACTGCTCAACCCAAATATAGCAAGAATAAGGACAATAAATTTTATAACTACTGCGCTAGTTATATTAAATATTATGACACGGGAACTTTTTCTTCCAAGTTTCACAAGATATGGGAGTGCTTCAAGATTGTCATTCATAAGAGCTATGTCAGAATTTTCTATTGCAATATCTGACCCCACAGAACCCATTGAGATCCCGACTGAAGCACTTGCAAGAGCCGGAGCATCATTTACTCCATCTCCCAACATTGCAACATACTTATACTTTTCCTTAAGTCTTTCTATCTCTTCTGCTTTTTCCTGAGGAAGAAGTGATGCTTTTATTTCATTTATATTCAGGGAAGAACCAATAAATTTTGCAGCTGGAGCTGTGTCACCGGTCAATATCACGGGTCTTATCTTCAGTTTATCTAGAGCTTCACTTAGCAGGTATGCCTCTTTTCTAATGGTATCAGATATTGCGATTATGCCCTTTATTGTCCTGTGTTCACTCATGATCACTACGGTTTTACCCTGTTTTTCCAGCTCTTCTATTTTTTGTAGGATTGATTCATTTATTTCGATATCCTGCTGCTCCATTATAAATTTCAGATTTCCTAAAGAATGAGCACCATTATCACAAACCGTACACTCACCTTTTATCCCTTTCCCGGCAACTGATTTAAAATCATTGAATTTATGAATATCTATTCCCAGTTCCCTTGCTTTTTTTATAAGACTTCCTGCAATTGGATGCTCGGAAAAGACTTCAAGTCCTGCAGCACATGCGAGTACATCCTCTTTTTTAAAACCATTGAAAGTAATAATATCAGATACTTCAGGTATGCCACGAGTAAGTGTCCTGGTCTTATCAAAAGCAATTGCCCTTATGCGACCCATATCCTCCAGAAATTTTCCTCCCTTTATCAGGACCCCATTTTTTGTAGCATTTCCCAGGGCGGAAAAAACAGTTACGGGTGTTGATATTACCAATGCACATGGGCAGGAGATTATAAGAAGAGTCAGTGCCTGGTTGAACCAATAATCAAAAGGATTGCCTAATATAATTACCGGGATCACCACGAGAAGTATTGCAGCACCTATGACAGAGGGTGTATAAAATTTTGCAAATCTTTCAATAAATCTCTGAGAAGAGATCTTCTTTTCGGCTGCCTTATATGTCAGGTCGATGATCTTTGACAATGTATTGTCTTTTGCCTTCCCGGTGGTCTCTATTTCCAGATAACCATTACCATTAATAGTACCTGCATAAACGGGATCACTTTTGTATTTATTTTTTGGAATAGGTTCTCCGGTGATCGAAGATTCATCAACCAGCGAATTGCCATAAGTGATATTTCCATCCATCGGGATCATATCGCCAGGTTTAACAATTATTATATCCCCAGTCTCCAGTTCCTCAATATTTACCTCAGAGCCTTCTTTCTTAAGGAGGGCCGTTTTAGGAGTCTTTTCAACAAGTGATTCAAGAGATTTTTTACTTCTTTTGATCCCATATTCTTCAAGACTTTCCCCGATTGCAAACAGGACAACAATGATCACAGCTTCTTCAAATTGCCTCAAATAAAATGCACCGGCAACAGCTATTGTCATAAGGAAGTTTATATTTGAAAACCTTAATCTTACCAGGCCCTTAAGTCCGCTTAAAAAGATCTTCCTACCAACTAAAATAGTAATGATCAGAAAAATTGGAAGTTCTATCCAGATATATGCATGGATATCAAAAAAGGAAAGGATAAGGAAAGGAATAGTC
>JALHTA010000241.1 GCA_022865545.1 Actinomycetota bacterium
GCATTTTCAAGAAATATCTTTACCGCCGGGATCATCATAAACAGGAGGATAGAAAATACCAGGGATAATAAAAGAATGCTTTTCTGCACTATCGAAGACAGGGATGGTATGTTTGAATCAGTATTCTTTTCAGAGTCTTATCTGGAGAATTCAAATATACTGATGAACAGGACCATTGTCATAATTGCAGGAAAGCTGCATTATAAGGACGGTAACATTACTCTTATAGGCAGTAAAGTCATCGATCCTTTTATGTTGAAAAAAATAGGCAATGAACTTAGAAAAGAAAATGTGAGACAAAATATTCTGGCAGAGGCCGGACCTGTATGGGAAAGTTAAGAAAAATAATACATGTAGATATGGATGCATTTTTTGCCCAGATAGAACAAAGGGATAATCCCCTATACAAGAATAAGCCTCTTATAGTTGGCGGACCTCTCAATAGAGGAGTTGTGTCTACTGCCTCTTATGAAGCCAGGAAATATGGTATTCATTCCGGTATGCCTATATCAAAGGCCAGAAGACAGTGTCCCCGGGGAATATATATTCCGGTAAATATGGAAAAATATCTCCGGGAATCTGCAAAGATCAGGAAAATATTTTCCAGGTTCACTCCCCTTGTTGAGATTATTGGTTGTGACGAAGGTTTCCTTGATGTAACAGGTTGTGAAAAACTTTTTGGAGATGCCCTGGAGATAGCCAGGAAAGTAAAAGGTAAAATATATGAGGATACAAATCTTACCTCGTCTGCAGGAATAGGTCCCAACAAATTTCTTGCAAAATTGGCTTCAAATATGGGAAAACCCAATGGCTTTACAGTTCTTGACAATACACCAATAGTGATAGAAAAGATCAAGCTTCTCCCTGTCTCATATATCTGGGGTGTCGGACGGGTAACAGAAAAAGAGCTAAAATCTATGGGAATAGATACTATCGGTGACCTGGCAGATATTCCTACGGAGCTTATAGAGGCCCGGTTTGGTGAACTGGGAAAGTTGATTTCTAATCTGGCAAATGGCATAGATAATAGAGAAGTAATCCCAAACCATGAGGTTAAATCAATAGGAAGAGAGATCACATACCGCAGGGATATCGATGATTTTTCTATTCTTAAATCGACCCTTCTTCTCCTCTCGCAGAAGATAACCAGAAATATGCGTCTTAAAGGTTATAGGGGAAAGATCGTGACCTTGAAAGTCAGGTTCTCTGACTTTAAGACTATAAGTAGAAGAGTAACCCTTAAACAATATACTTATGGAATATTTGATATTCAAAAATCTGCAATATCGATTCTTAAAAATATTGATCTTGAACGTAAAAAAATAAGGCTTATAGGTGTTTCTGTAAGCGGCCTTAAGGAAAGTTTTTTGCTTGAAGGTCTTATACCCTCTGACCGATCAAGAGATGAGAGCCTCACTGAAGCAATCGACACAATTTCAAATAAATTCGGTGAAAACAAGCTTACGCTTGCACAGATCATAGAAAAAGATGATATTTTTGACTAAGTCCCATTGAAAAAATTTTTAAAAGTCCTGGCTACATACCTGATGTTTTCTCTGTCTATCCAGTAGTGAGTTACAAATCTGAATTCTCCATCAGAAGAAGGATTAATTTTTATCATATTTTTAAATAAATGTTCCATCATCTTATGCTGGTCAAAATCACCGGTCACCGCTTTGCAGAATACCATATTTATATCAAGACGGTTCCTGTCAACCTTAAAATAACCTGTTTCTTCAATACAGTCAGCCAGGTACCGTGCTGAATCATGGTCCTCCTTTAGCCGCTTTACCATCTTTTCCAGAGATATAATGCCAGGGGCCGCGAGATACCCTGCCTGTCTCATTCCGCCACCCATCATTTTCCTGTTCTTTCTAGCCCTGTCTATAAATTCCTTGCTGCCTGCAAGGATAGATCCTATTGGGGAGCAAAGGCCCTTGGAAAGGCATACCATCACTGAGTCACAGTATTTTGTAATTGAGATCGCATCTGTTCCAAGATATGCGGCAGCGTTAAATATCCTTGCACCATCAAGATGTAGTGGAACTCCCCTATCTACTGAAAAGAGGTAAACTTCTTCCATATTGGGAACAGGGACTACTTTACCGTCTGAATGGGCATTTTCGGTACAGAGCAGTCCTGTTCTGGGAAAATGAATATCATCAGACCGGAATTTTTTTTCAAGTTCCTTTAAATCGATCTTGCCATTATCTGAGTGTAACAGCTTGAGGCC
>JALHTA010000242.1 GCA_022865545.1 Actinomycetota bacterium
CAGCAAGAGAAGCGATAGGTAAGTTAAATGAAGGCCAGATACTGCTTCTTGACAATGTCCGGTATATGGCCGAAGAGATGACCCTGTTTGAGACAAAACTAAAGTTAACTCCAGAGGAGCAGGCAAAGACAATAGTTGTAAGAAAGCTTGCCCCACTTGCTGATATTTATATCTGTGACGGTTTTGCAGCTGCCCACCGTGACCAGCCAACACTGGTCGGTTTTGAAGAGCTCCTGCCTTCAGGCATGGGAAGGCTATTTGAAAAAGAATACGGCATTCTTTCAAAGATCATGGATAACCCTGAGCATCCGGCTGTATTTATCCTTGGCGGAGCAAAGATAGAAGATGCATTTAATATGATGCCAGAAGTTTTATCTAAGGGTGTTGCAGACAGAATACTTACGGCAGGCCTACTGGGGCAGCTCTTTTTAATGGCCAGTGGAGTAAGTCTTGGAGAAAAAACAGAAGAGGTGATCTATGCAAAAAAACTGGATCAGTATATTGATCAGGCAAAGGAAATACTTCAAAGCTATAAAGACAAGATAGAGACTCCTGTTGATTTTGCATATGATGATGGTGGTAGATATGAAATAGGCACAGAAGACCTTCCGTCAGGGAATGCAATTTCAGATATAGGTTCTGCCACAATAGATATGTATAAGGATATTATAAGCGGAACAAAAACAGTATTTATTAATGGTCCAGCAGGAGTATTTGAAAAGCCTGAGACTGAATATGGAACAAAAGAGCTTTTTACCCATATAGCAAAATCAGATTGCTTCTCTGTGATCGGAGGAGGAGATTCAATAGCTGCAGCCAATAAATTTGTCACCGGCAGTGGCTTTTCCTATATGTGCACCGGCGGGGGAGCAATGGTAAGGTTTTTATCCGGTGAAGAGCTCCCGGTAGTAAAAGCACTTAAAAAAGGTGGAAATATATCAGAGAGACGATTATGAAAATAACTATTCCATATGGAAAAGATAAAACTACCCTGGATATACCGGAAGACAATATACTGGATATTGTACAGGGCGATGATTCGTTTTCCGGAAGAGACGAAAAAGAGGTAATCTCAAGAGCTATTGCGGACCCTATTGGATCTGCCCTCCTCTCTGAGATAGCCAGGGGTAAGACATCAGCATGCATACTTGTTAGTGATATAACACGCCCCTGTCCTTCATATAAATTCTTGCCTCAACTGGTAGAAGAGCTAAACTCTGGCGGCATACCCCTCTCAAATATAAAAGTGGTCCTCGGCCTTGGAATACACAGGTCACATACAGATAAGGAAAAAAGAAAACTGGTTGGAAACTATATATTTGAAAATACTCAAGTAATAGACTCTGATCCTAAAAAAGCAAAGCTTATTGGAAAGACCATAGCCGGAACACCTGTAGAGGTCTTTGAAGAAGTCCTAAACTGTGACCTGCTTATAGCTACAGGAAATATTGAGTACCACTATTTTGCAGGTTATTCCGGAGGAGCAAAGGCAGTAATGCCAGGGGTCTGTACCAGAAATTCCATCCAGGCAAATCACAGCATGATGCTCGATGAGAGGGCTGCCTCTGGTAGATCTAAAGACAATCCAGTCCGGGATGATATTGAAGAGGCCGGAAAGATGGCAGGCATAGATTTTATCTTTAATGTGATACTTGATGATAGTAAAAACATAATAGATGCAGTTGCCGGTAAGAACAATGAGGCCTGGCTTGAAGGAATAAAGAAGTATGACGCGATATACAAGAGAGAAGTAGACCGTTCTGCAGACATAGTAATAGCTTCACCTGGAGGATACCCCAAAGACTTAAACCTTTACCAGTCCCAGAAGGCACTGGAAAATATAAAGGATATAGCAAGGCCGGGAGGTGCAATAATCCTTATAGCATCATGCGAGGAAGGGTTTGGAGAGGACACGTTTGAAGAGTGGATGGGGCAGGCAAAAGATTATGGTGCTATAAGTAAAAGACTAAAGGATAGATTTGTACTTGGCGGACACAAGGCGGTTGCTGTTTCAAGGGTAATAAAAGATATGAAGGTATACCTATATTCTGAATTTGACCGCCCTGCTAC
>JALHTA010000243.1 GCA_022865545.1 Actinomycetota bacterium
AAGATGGTTTTAAACCGAAGGTCATTGCGACAGGCGGACTCGCAGTGCTCATGATAGAAAAAAGCAAATGGATAGAGATCCACGACGGTGATCTAACACTTAAGGGATTAAAGATCCTGGTGGATAAAAATAGATAAGTTTTATTTTTACCGCTTTCTGCATATTGTTATATAAATTTTTCTGATAGATAGATTAAGTAAGTAAACTCAAATGGAAAAAGACTTTTTAAAACCCCTTATCGATGATCTAAAAAAACTGGTCTCTGATTATATTAGTCAATACTGTGATGCAAAAGGGATCCAACCCGGGCAGATATCCGGTCTTTTTGATGAAAAGAATGATTCCCCGATAAGAGACCATGGACTTCAAATAGGGCAATTAGAGATAGCTAATCCTGTAATATCGGCTCCTCTTGCGGGAATAAGTGACAGTACCTATAGGATTTTTGCCAGGTCTTTCGGGTGCGGTCTTACCTTTTCCGAGATGGTAACAAGCTATGGGATCCATTTTAATCACAAAAAAAGCTGCATGCTTACTGAGATAACAGATCATGAGAGACCGTGTGCATTACAGCTTTTTGGGTCTGAGCCGGATATTATGGCTGAAGCTGCAAAGAAAGTAGAGGAGCAGGCTGATATCATTGATATAAATATGGGCTGTCCTGTTCCCAAGATCTTAAAAGCTAAAAGTGGCGGATATCTGATGCAGGATGAAAGCAGGGTAGAAGACATAGTGTTAAAAATGGCAAAGGTGCTAAAAAAACCCCTTACGGTTAAAACGAGAATAGGTTGGGACAGGGACAATATAAATGTTATCCGTATTGCACAAATAGCAGAGAACTCAGGCGCCAGCGCCATTACAATTCACGGAAGGACAGTAAGGCAAGGGTTTTCAGGGGAAGCTGATTATGAGACGATAAGCAGGGTTAAGAAAAAGGTTGGTATTCCAGTAATAGTAAGTGGAGATATCGGGTCATCCGGGGAAGCTCAAAGGGTCCTTGAAATAACTGGCTGTGATGGTGTGATGATAGGAAGGGCTTCAAAAGGGACCCTGTGGCTATTCCTGGATATCTTGATGCACTTGATGATGGCAGAGGATTACAAACAGGATGCTGATGATGATGCTGTTGAACTTTATTTTCAGCCTACAGATAATTGGAAAAAAGATTTTGCCAGGCTGTACTTGAGATTTCTAGTAGCGTTTAAGGGAGAGTATAGGGCTATCAGGGAATTCAGGAAGCATCTTAGCTGGATATTTAAGGGCGTCAGGGATATTACAAAAGCGAGGAAAAGGTTCTTTTTGATAGAGAGCATTGATAATGCCCTGGAAATAATTGATAGTATATAATCTTTAAAATATTTAATGTAATTGCTAAAATGTATAAGTCTTTTTTCGAAAAAGCTTTGGATAAGCAATATCTGAGAAATTGATATATTCGGGATGTAGCGCAGTTTGGCCTAGCGCGCAGCGTTCGGGACGCTGAGGTCGGGGGTTCAAATCCCCCCATCCCGACCAAATTAATCAATTGCCATTGTAAATTGCCAATTGCCATAATATAATGGCAATAGTTAATAATTATAATCACCTGTAAAATAGATGATAATGAAATTTAAAACAAAAATAGATAATTTTGGAAGAATAGTTATCCCAAAAAAGATTAGAGATGAATTTGGGATATCAAAGAGTTCTGAGATCGAGATAAATACAACAGATAATGATGAGATAATCATCAAGCCCGGGACAAGTAAACCCTTCATTAAAAACAAAGATGGTGTTCTGGTGGTATGTTCCGAACCTGTCGGGCCGCTGGAAGATATTCTTGAAGGAGACAGGGAAGAGAGAATAAGGAAAATTTTAAGGGATATAGAGATATGAAAGTCTTATTTGATACGAGTGTAGTAATTGCGGCATTTATAAATTCTCATCCCGCACATAAAAGATCCTTGCCATGGCTTCAAAAGGCAGTGAAAAAACAAATCGAAGGGCTTGTCTCGATCCATTCACTTATTGAGATATACTCAGTCATCACAAGGCTTCCGCTGAGTCCGAAAATAAGCACAGATCTTGCCCTAAAACTTATCAAGGAAAATATCCTTAATAGTTTTAAACTTATTACTTATGGCTCAGGAGATTATATTGGTCTGCTTGCCTCCCTTGAAAAGAATAATATTTCAGGCGGAGCTAGCTATAATGGGCTTATCATGTGGGCGGCAGAAAAATCAAAGGAAGATAAAATAATTACCTTGAATGTAAATGATTTTATCAGGGTATCACCCGGACTAGTAGATAAAATATCTGAACCATGACACCGCAATCATTACAGCCACCATCCATGTTAAATTTTATTTTGCTTCTATTTGTTTAAAATATTAAACTTAAAATATAATAATTTATCTAAAAGTATGAAATAAACAGGGAGGTATTATCATGATGTCAGAAATTCCGATAAGCTTAAGCAAAGTATCAGAGGAAAACATTGATAAGGAGATTCTCCGAACGGGAATAATCGCAGAACTTGATGCCATAAACCTCTATGAGCAGCTTGCAGCAGCAACTGACAATGGGGACCTTAAAGACATTCTTATGGATATTGCAAAAGAGGAAAAGACTCATGTCGGAGAATTCCAGGCACTACTCCTGAGGCTTGATAAGCAGCAGGTCGAGGAGCTGGAAGCAGGCAGGGAAGAAGTAGAAGAAGAGCTGGGTAAATAAAAGATATTACTTCTAAAAAATATATATAATATTTGGCCTGATTTGTAAGAAATATTAAAAACTTATTAATTTTCTAATGTTTCAAGCTTTACTTTTGTAGAACTTATGAAGTATATGATTCCTGCAGCTTAAGCCAGTTTAATTGGCTTTACTTTTTTGGTATGTTATATTAATTCTCGATTTATTTGATTTATTATTTAGATCAGAAAGGGTATTTTTATGAGCCTTATGGGCATAGATATAGGGACGACCGGGACCAAGGCTATTGTATTTTCTGAAGAAGGAAAGGTACTTGCAAATTCATATCTTGAATATAATTTACTTTTCCCAAAACCAGGATGGGTTGAATTTGATACAGAGGATATGTGGGGGAAGGTATTTGACGTAATAAAGAATGTGAACTCCCGGGAAGTGGTACAAAATGATCCGGTGAGTGCCCTGGCCGTTTCTACAGTAGGAGAATCTTTTACGCCTATTGATGATAAAGGGAAAATACTCTATAACACGATATATTCTTCTGATTCAAGAAGCACGCAGGAATTAGAACATATGCTGTCAGTTATGCCTGCAAAGGACCTATATTATATTACAGGACTCCCTCCGCAGTTCGTAACTGCACTAAACAAGATCCTCTGGGTCAGGAACAATCTACCTGATGTCTTTAAAAAGACCAGCAAGATACTCTTTACGGAAGAGCTGCTTCACCACAAGCTTGGTATCAGGGATTATAAGATAAATTATCCATTAGCGTCTACAAGTCTGTTTTTTGACCTGAGGGAAAAGAAATGGTCAAAAAAGATACTGGATGCTTTTAACCTGGATGTGGACCTTTTTGCCGAGCCGACACCTTCTGGGACAGAGATAGGGATAGTCAGGGAGGATATTGCCAGTGATCTCGGATTTAAAGGCAAGGTATCTATTGTTACAGGTGGTCATGATCAGCAATGTGCCGCATTCGGGGTAGGAGCAATATCTGGTGGCATTGCTGCAGATGGTATCGGGACCGTTGAGTGTGTAGTGCCTGTTTTTGATGAGATAATAATGAAAGACAGTATGTTTGATAATGACTTTTCAACGAGAGCCCATGTGGTTAGTGATAAATATGTCACCTTTGCATATAACTTCACCGCAGGAAGTGTTTTAAAATGGTACAGGGATAAACTTGCTCCTGATCAAAAGGAAATAGCAGAGGCTATAGGGACAGATGCATATGAATATTTTTTTTCAGGTTTAGACTATGAACCTTCGGGTATCTATACATTACCATATTTTTCTGGTTCAGGCACTCCTTATCATGATCCTATTACCAAGGGTTCGATGATAGGTCTTGGAATCTCCACCGAGAGAAAAGATATTTTCAAGAGCCTTGTTGAGAGCCTTGTTTTTGAGATAGGATTCAATCTTGAACTTCTTAACAAGTCAGGTATTAAAATAAATGAACTCAGGGCCGTTGGCGGCGGTTCAAGGTCGGACTACTGGCTGACCCTTAAAGCTTCCGTGATAGATACAGTAGTAAAAAGAATGGACATAGCGGAGGCAGGATGCCTTTCAACTATGATGCTTGCGGGGAGCGCTACGGGTGTCTTCACGATTGATGAAGCGCAAAAGAACTTCGTAAAAGTAGAAAAAGAATTCTATCCCGACAAAGAGATAGGGCAGCGCTATAAAGAACAATATGGAAAGTATAAGAAGATCTATAATCTCATATCACAGCTTTATGAATAAACAAACCCGCATATGAAAGCTATCAAATATATCCAGGGATCTGCTACTCATAATAGTACTATAGTCATTGTATCAAAAGTGTATTTAGCCTGTGGTTTCTTCAAGAGACTTTTGGGTCTTCTGGCTTTTAAACCATTAAAAGAGTCAGAGGGACTGCTGATAAAAGATTGCAGGAGCATCCATACTATGTGGATGGGGTATAATATAGATGTAGTTTTTATAGATAAAGTGGGCAGAGTTACTGCTATTTATGAGAACCTGGCTCCATTCAGGTTCAGCCCATATATAAGGAGAGCCTGTTCCGTGCTTGAGCTTAAGGCAGGATCAGGCGGCAGGGCATCTATCAGAATTGGCGACATTATAAGTTTTGTAGAATAAACTTCATCCTTACTGATTATTTCATAGTAAGTACATATTTCGGTAACATCCGGACAGTCTAATAGCCCATCTTTATAATTATTATTTAGGACCGAAAACTGTATTCCTATAGTCTGTAATCTGCTTCTGGAAAAATTTATGAATCTCTTCTTTTTTATATTCCTTCCCAATAAAATCCATTACAAGATCTTTCAGATCTTCAAAATAGATCAATTGAGATAGAAAGAGTTTTTCAGAAAACTCTCCACTAAATTTTTCTTTAGCGTCTTCTATTATTTGTTTTAAAGAAAATTTATTTTTTAAAATAATAAATAGGTCAACATAGTCCCTATATACAGGACGTCTGCCTATAGCATAAGCTTTATCAGATGCAATATCCTTATAAGAAGAGATTATTATGGATCTATGCTCGATAGGTTTATATTTTCTTTTAAAAGGATAATGAATAAAGGAGACCTTTACTTCGTTTGATATTGTAAAAGTCAGTTCATCTATATTATTTATAAGTACCTTGATATCTGAGTCAAAGGTTTTAGAGGCCAGCCGGAGATAATTATCAGGGATCTGATAAGGGAAAAATAAATCAAAATCATAAGACTTGCGATAATAAAACTGAAGTATTAATGCTGTACCGCCTGCCAGTACAGCTTTCTTTTTAAAGAAGGGAGTAAGTCTAGTAAGGGTTTCTTTTTGATTTTTATTTAATGGATCCAGTGATATTTTTGACATAATCATTTTCATCAATTTCTTTTTCAATGTTTAAAATAAGGTCCTTTATAAAAAAGTAAACTGGTCTTGTATAGATTTTCGAAGGATGGTCAATAAAGGTATTTTTGATCTCATCCTTTAAATAAACAGTAAAGAGCCACTTTATCTCATCCATATCACCATAAGCCAGGACTTGATGGATTATATAGATCCTATCATTGTAAAAATCAATATTTTCTATATCTTTTGACCATAAAATTGCTTGCATCGAGGCAGGGATTTCATTTTTTTTAAGTAAAGAATCTTTTTTCATTATTGTTTAATTATAACACATAATAATTTGATAGCTTGCTATCTTCCATAGGAAAAATGAAAGAATTTTATATATGTATTTACATAAATATACAATAGTGCTATTATGCTAAATATTGATATGGAATATTTATTTTAAGGATAGGGTATGGGCAGATTAGCTTTTATACTTAGACATAGATTACCAGTGATCATCTTCAT
>JALHTA010000244.1 GCA_022865545.1 Actinomycetota bacterium
ATCATCTACGAGAAGTACTCCTCCATTCACAAGCAGTGGAAAAAAGTGATTCAGTTCATGCAGCGTAGACTCATACCAGTCTGTATCAAGTCTGAGAAGGGCTACTCTGTCTGAGAATGTTCCCGGAACTGTATCCTGTACCTTGCCTTCAATAAATATCAAATTTTCTTCCGGATATTTTGTCGAGAACATATTTTTTTTGACTTCATCAAGAGCTGAAAAACACCAATCGCTGTATTCTCCATTTTGTTTCTTCTCATATATATTGATCGCCTCTACACCGCTATATGAATAGACATCTTCCTTCGTGGGTCTGATCATACCTTTAAAAGTATCATAAAGGTATATTTTCCTATTTGTATCTTTCATTTTTATTAAGGTGAGGGCCATGATCATGCAGCTGCCGCCCTTATACACGCCGCATTCTACAAAATCACCTGGAATATTAGAATTTACAATATATTCAACAGCTTTATAAAGGGCATATATCCGTGTCTTTGATGACATTGTGAGATTTTTACATATTTCATATATCTCGCCCATTTCTTCCATTTCTCTTTCCATGTTTACAATATCCAGACTGGGTATCGATTTTGTCGCAAACCTGTATAAAGATCTTCTTAAAATCCTTTTAATACGGTTTTTACCGGTCTCACTCATGTTTATCCTTTTATAACGATGACTCCTGCAAAATTGTATAATTTAAAGAAAATATCAACTTTTAAGCATTTCTTATTGTAATATTTTTTTACTTCGAAAAATACCGAATGATATCAAAATTATTATTATATTAGTAGGTATTTGGAATAACCATATCCAGACAATATTTTTAAAAGAAGACGGGTAGTGCTGTGTAAAAAATTTAAAGAAAAATAGTTTAAGCTTTTGGTATTTGTCTGGAGGGCTTTCTACTTGCCTGAAAATAATTAACTATGAATACCATTATTAGTGCAATAGCTATAGCTGAAAAAAAGCTTATTATAACATCTCTGGGAAAACTGGTATATCTATCCACATCTGTTATTTCAGGTTCTTTTAATATCTCCAGGCGGTTTATAAAAAATGATTTATTTTTAATAAGAAGCCCCTTTATCTCTTCAAAATTACTATAGACCTCATGATATTTGTCAATTTCGATCTGGGCAAGATAATCCTCGCTTTCAAGCCGGATATTTAGATCATTTAATATAGCCAGGTTGTTAGCCTGAAATTCTACCATCTTTATTATAAGGTTTTCCAGAGTCATTTCCCTTTCAGAACTCTTGCTTTCCAGTAGAATAGACAATATGGCCTGATTAATATTGTAAGCAGTATCAGCATCTTCAGCATAAGTATATAGATTAAGAAGTCTTATATCTCTATCCACATTTATTTCTATGGAATTTTTTAACTCCTGGGTGCTTATGGTGATTCCTGTTTTTTCCTTTAACTTTTCTAAAAATTTATTGGATCTGATCTCTTCGCTTATCTTATCCAGGTGCTGGTTTTCAATATCTATTAATTTCCAGGTAGGAAATATCCATAATTCTTCAGCTTCAACAGGATAATACCTATAAATATAGTCATCATAATATATAAAATTTTCGGTGATCCCAACAATACTTCCGCTGCCATACTGGGCGGGCTTTAAATAACTGAGTATAA
>JALHTA010000245.1 GCA_022865545.1 Actinomycetota bacterium
AAAAGAAAAAGCAAAGATCGGTGCAAATTGTACAATTTTACCCGGGGTGACTATTGGTAGAAACTCATTGGTCGGGGCAGGTAGTGTGGTTACAAAAGACGTTGAAGATAATTCGGTGGTTGCCGGAAATCCTGCCAGGGTAATAAATAATGTATTAAATTTGCCATACCAATATTAAATAGGCAGAAAGGCCGTAGGAATGGAAATACCATTTGTAGATTTAAAAACACAATACCACTCGATAAAGAAAGAGATACTAGAAATTGTCGATAATGTCATGGAAAATTCAGCATTTATCGGCGGAAGCTTCGTAAAAAAATTTGAATCTGATTTTACTGAATTTTGTAATGCGAAATATTGTGTTGGAGTGGGAAATGGAACAGATGCGATCATTATATCTTTGAGATCACTTGGTATTGGGCCTGGTGACGAAGTGATAACTGCAGCGAATTCCTTCATAGCAACTTCCGAAGCTATTTCTCAGACTGGTGCAAAAGTTGTATTCTGTGATGTGGATGAAGCTACCAGAAATATCAATCCTGATCTAATAGTAGAAAAGATCACTGACAGGACAAAAGCTATTATACCCGTTCATCTATATGGCCAACCTGCAGATATGGACAGTATATTGGAAATCGCAAAGCAAAATTCTTTATATGTAGTGGAGGACTGTGCCCAGGCACACGGAGCAAGGTATAAAGGTAAAAAAGCAGGTACATTCGGAGATATCGGCTGCTTTAGTTTTTATCCCGGGAAAAACCTGGGTGCCTACGGGGACGGCGGAGCAATTATTACAGATAATAAGGAACTTGAAGAAAAAATCAGAAAGTTTGCCAATCATGGCAGAAGTGAAAAATATAATCATGAATTTGAAGGAATAAATAGCCGTCTTGACGGAATGCAGGCAGCAATATTAAGTGTAAAACTAAAACATCTGGAAGAATGGAACAATAAAAGAAATACAAATGCCAGGACCTATAACGAGAAGCTTAAAGGCATCAAGGATCTTATAACTCCTGTGATACCTTATGACAGGGACCACTTCTTTCATCTATATGTCATCAGGTCGAAGGAAAGAGACCGGTTAAAAAAATTTTTAACAGAAAATGGTATTTCCTGTGGAATTCATTATCCTATTGCTCTGCCAAATTTAAAGGCATATAGCTATTTAAAGCACAGACCCGGTGACTTTCCTGTTTCATCCGGATTACAGGACGAAATACTTTCACTCCCGATGTTTCCTGAACTGAATACGAAACAGATAGAATATATAGCATCTATTATAGAAGAATTCTATGCCTGAATATAAATTATTGATCATTATACAAAAAGACCCCCTGGGTGAAGGTATCGGTGGTATGCATACTTTCATAAAGGGACTGGTCAAGCACCTTCCTGATGATTTTAAAATAGAATTGGTCGGGATTACTACTGATAAAACAAAAAGACCTGTAGGAAAATGGCAAAAAATCAAATTCAGTAATAAGAATATTAATTTTTTTCCAGTACTATATAGAGAAAACCAGAATAAAAGCAGCAGAATACCCCTGAGTTTTCAATTCTCACTATCTTTATTAAGATATAGACCCAGGATCCCGCTGAAAGATAGAATATTGGAGTTTCACCGGGTAGAGCCGGCTTTTCTGTTTAGAAACTCAAAAAATATAAAAGTAGTTTTTATTCATGGTAATGTAGGAGAACTATATAATCCTTTTTCCGAGATAAAGTGGCATAATATGCCATGGCTTTATTTTCAGTTGGAGAAGATGGTGATGCCTGGCATTACAAGGGTATATGTTGTCAGTCAGGCCGGATTAGATTTTTATAGGAAGAGATATAAAAATTCTAAGGATAAGTTTTCATTTCTGCCTACATGGGTCGATAAAGATATATTTTACCCGCTTAAGTCCGGGAAAGATAAAGAAAATGAGTTAAAAAAGTTTCAGATTTCCAGTCAGGATAAGATATTGTTATTTGCCGGAAGACTGGTAGGTTCAAAAAATCCTCTGTTATTAATAGATTCTTTCAGGAAAATATATGACGGGGACAAAAAAGTGAAGTTATTAATAGTTGGTGACGGAGGATTAAAAAGAAAAATATTGGATAGAATAGATGAACATGGACTGCAGGAGAAAGTTATATTATTGGGTATTCTTTCTCAGGACAGGCTATCAAAACTTATGAGAGCCTGTGACCTATTTGTCTTAACATCCGCATGTGAAG
>JALHTA010000246.1 GCA_022865545.1 Actinomycetota bacterium
ATAAACCATTTATGTCCGTTTGTTTTGTCGTAATTCCAATTCCTGTCCCTGTTACTTCTACCTCCTCATAATCCATCAATCCGTAGAAGACATAAAGAACAGCCGTACATACTCCGGGAGATGAGGGTGTGAAGTAGACCTCTATATCGTCATTTCCCCATGGCCCAATATATATTTCTGATGTTTCGATAGAAAAAGGAGCTCCGCAGGAACATGTCCCAAATGATAACTCAGCATAAAGCCCTCCTCCTGTCAGATTAGTAAAATGCAAAACACGTGTACCTGTTGAACCTATCGTCACATCGGAAAAATCCACATAAGTTTCCAATACTCCAGCGTTTGTTACGCCTGGGTAAAAAAACCCAATAGCAAATAAGACAAACGCTATAGATACAATTTTAAAATTCTTTATTTTAAGAAACATATCTAAGATCTCCCTTCTTGATTAATTGGTCACCGGCATTTTTAAAGCAATTATAATACCAAAACCAAGATCGTGGATTATATCCCGAGTTTCGTCTTCATGAGTTATGTCTATCTATCTGTTATTATTATTTTTTTGGATTTTCTAAAGAAACTTCAGGAATGAAAAACGCATTATCCAAAAGATTAAGAACTGTATAGTTTCGTATACAATAGTTTATAAAATATTATACATAGAAGCCATTTCAAAACCTCCCCTCAGGTCCAATCTCTGCGTTGTCCCGCTGATTGAAATACTCACGTATTGTCGTAATAGAAGAATAGATAAGGATGAAAGACACAAAAAACCCGGCTTATATAGCCGGGTTAAGGGATACCTAATGATCGTGGAATGGCTTTTATCGATTTATCTGTGAATATCGGTATAGGCCATACATGGCCCGGGCAGCCTCTTCCGTAAATTCATAAAAGGGGATGCCGCGGTTCTTCATAATCTCAAAGGCCACTCCTTCCATACTCCCACGCATGGTCGTAGTGATAAACGGATTGGATCGGCCGAGTAATCATCCTGTAGCCCCATTTACTCGGAACATTTGAGGCCCCGATAACAGCGATGGATTCAGGTTCAAAAAGAGGCTTTAACGCTTCTCTGATGGGCAGAGATATAGATAAGCTCCTTCCGGATTAATTAAGCTCACAGTAAAATGGTGTGTTTCAACTTAGGTAAATAAACTGATCTTACAATCCTTGGCGTATTTTAGAAAATCTTCAGCATTCCAGATTTCAACGCCCTCAATAAAATCATCTTTCTCTAATTCCATCATATCCACGGTCATTTGACAGGCAACAAATTCCACGCCTTCCATCTGGGCCATGGTCAGAATATCTTCAAGATCCGGGATCTGTGCTTTTTCCATTTTTTGTTTCATCATCCACGTAGCCATCCTGGCCATACCTGGAATAGCCCCTATCGCACCAGGTGGATGAAATTTGACCTTATCAAGCCACCCTTCTCGGATAACGTTTAAACCCATAAAGGTAAAAAAAACCATAGCCCTCATTCCCAAACGCCGGGCATTAATCCCCAGTATAAGGGCTGGGTAAGCGCCATCCAGCGTATCCCTGGAACAGATAAATGCCGCCTTTTCGGTGTTTTCACTCATACCTTTATCCCCCTTTTTTTATAAATTGATAAAACACACCCCCGAATATTCTTTAAACGCAGTGAAATATGAATAGAATCTATTCCTGCCCAAGACTCAAAGAACCGCTAACAGATTTCTCTCAATCTCCTGTTTGGGTAGTGCCCCAACAAGCCGATTTATCTGATTACCCTGATTAAAGATCAGCATCGTCGGAATGCTTTGAATAGCATAGCGT
Source organism: Actinomycetota bacterium (assembly GCA_022865545.1). Lineage (GTDB taxonomy): Bacteria > Actinomycetota > Humimicrobiia > Humimicrobiales > Humimicrobiaceae > M55B120. Next base: position 1,804 of record JALHTA010000246.1, read on the forward strand.
GAAGCTGTAGTCGGGTTCTCATCCACGTTTAACTTAGCTATCTTAACACGACCGGCATATTCGGAAGCCAGTTGATCGAGAACAGGGGCGACCATTTTACAGGGACCGCACCAAGGGGCCCAACAATCCAATAGAACAGGGCCCTGATGGGATAAAACCTCTCTGTCAAAAGATTGGTCCGTAACCTCTATCGGCTTATCAGTATTTCCGCTTGTATCTAAACGGGCCCGACATTTACCACAGATTGGGCTTTCATGAATTCTTGATTTGGGAATCCGATTTTTTGCCCCACAATTAGGACAATTGATGATAATGTTATTACTATTCATATTTTCCCCCATATGGGCCATTTATGCAAGGTTGCAATTACTTAATTTTTATCCTATTTATAATACCTATTGTTTATCAAATTATAAATCTTTATTGTTTATTATCAAGTCATCCAATGCTTTACCGTATTTTCAAATTTTATTACTATGTGAAAAGAGTCAGGAGACTTTATGATCTAATCTAAACTGCTGCTTTTTAATTCAGAGGAAGAATATGGAAAAGCATCATCAATGAGCAGTTTAACCGGGCTAGGGAGATCCGCGATTCAAAAAAAACCTCCTTGAAAAAGCCGCC
>JALHTA010000247.1 GCA_022865545.1 Actinomycetota bacterium
GTTGCTCTCATAGCAGTGGCAATAATCGCAGCTTTAGCAGCTCTTGGTGGCGGTATACAGGGTGCTTTTGAGAGGATTACGACAGCTGTTAATGGCGCATAGAATGTCCTTAAGTAAAAATATTTTAATACCTGGCGTCACTTGCAATTAAAAGTAGCGCCAGGTATTAAAGCTTGAGGGGCTAAAAGGTAAAATATAAAGGTTTTGCCTAACAAGGCAAAAATTTTTTAAAAGTATTTTAAGTCATTATAAAAATGTTTAAATTTGAAAAAAGTAAATCAAAATTAAGAAACGAGAAAGGTGCAAGCGCTGTAGAGTTTGCCCTGGTGGTTCCAATTTTTCTCATGCTGGTTTTTGGAATTTTTCAATTTGGTATTGCATTTAATAACTGGATTGCGCTAACACATGCAGCAAGAGAAGGTGTCAGGTTGGCAGCGGTCGGGCAATATGATGAGCAAAGAGTAAGAGACAGTGCGCCTTCTGTTTCCATTCAGAGTATCTCGGTCAGCGGCCAGGATGGGTTTGTTGGAGATCCTGTTACTGTAGTAGTGACAGGAAATGTCTTAAATATTAATATACCTCTTGCAGGTAACTGGCCCGTAACACTTACAAGCACGGCAGTTATGAGGCTTGAACAATGAAAGCAACAACAAAGATTATAAATATACTAGGAAATAAATTTAATGGTATAATAAACAAATTTACCTGCGAAAGGGGCCAGATTGCAGTTATCGCGGCCTTTATTTTAATTGCAGTAATGGGAATGATGGTGCTAGTTATCGATGAAGGTTCAGTTTACCAAACCAGAAGAAACCTTCAGACAGTAGCAGATTCTGCAGCATTGGCAGGAGTGCAGGAACTGCCTGAAAATCCAGCCCTTGCTGTTCAAACAGCTGTCAACTATGCTGCCTTAAATAATTTTACCATAAGCTCTTCGGATGTAATCATAAGTGGAACTTATGTAAATAATGATACAATAACTGTTACAGCTGTAAACCCTAACACAAAGCTTTACTTTGCTGGAATATTTGGTCAGAATTCCGCAACAGTCGGTGCAAATGCCAAAGCCATAATTGGATCTCCTTCGGAAGTTAAAGGTGTTATTCCCTGGGGATTTGAAGAAAATAATTATACCCCTGGTGAAGAATATACATTAAAGTATGGATCCCCGCCAGATCCCGGTCCCGGGAATTTTGGAGCACTTGCAATTGATGGCGATGGTGCATCTGTTTATAGAAGTACTATTATAAATGGTGCCACAACACCTCTAAGTGTTGGAATGTGGATGGACCCACAAACGGGAAATGTGAGTGGTCCAACAAGCCAGGGAACAGGTGATAGGATCTATAGTCAGTTAAATAACCAATTTGACGACTTCAGCCAGCTTGCAGAAAACGTAGGAATTGTTTACAAGCTTAAAAAAGGGGATAGCCAGTTTATAATTGTTCCCTGGGTAACTTCTTTTGGAAACGGAAACCAGCCTGTACAGATTCTAGGCTTTTTACAATTTATTATCACATATGCAAGTGGTTCTGTAGTCAAAGCTACGTTTATTAATAAAGCATTAATTGAATCTACTCAAGATATTAATCCAATTGACAGTTCAGGTTTGCGAGTTATCCGCCTGATACAATAGTCTTGTAGTATACTATAATTTTTTTTAAATAATTCCTAAAGTAATTACAAATTCTTCCGATAATATTAATAGTTTATATTTTTTTATGGTAATTTTATTCAATGGGGTATTATGAAAGTTAGAATTTTGCTTTTGCTGTTAGCGATAATATTCGGGATAGCTGCAGTATTTGGAGTCATGTTTTATGTAAGTAATTTGAGAGCCA
>JALHTA010000248.1 GCA_022865545.1 Actinomycetota bacterium
CTTGAGCTGCTCGCGGTCAAATATCTTCCCATAGTCGTGCAGCAGACATGATACACTCAATCTATAGATGTCTATTTCACTTTTTTGTTTCTCTGCTATCTGATTGGCAAACTTTAGTGTATTTATCGAATGGGCAAAAAGAGAACCCTTCATAAGTTTCTTGATTTTACCGGCCAGCTGGTTCAAGTATTTCCTTTTACTGCTTTCGATATTTAATTTATTTATAAAGTCCATGTTTTAATATATAGTTATTTACTCCTTCGGGAACCAGGTAATTGACCGGTCTTCCGATTTTTATTCTTTGCCTTATATCTGTAGAGGATATGGCAAGTGCCGGTATCTCCATGATAAATATCCTCCGGTCAGCTTCATCTTCACTATCAAAGAGGGTAGTCTTCAATTCCTTTATCTTTGAAAGATCATAACCCGGTCTTGTAGCAGCAATAAATTTTGCCAGGGTGACTATTTCCCGTGTATTCTTCCATGTAAGTATTTCCAGTATAGCATCGGCTCCTGTAATAAAGTATAATTCTGAACCGCTGCCGAATAATTTTCTTAATTCCTTTACAGTATCAATAGTATATGATTTTCCCTTCCTGTCTATCTCTACCCTGTAAACAAAAAAACTGCTGTTTGAGGAAGTCGCAATAACAGTCATAAGGTACCTGTCCTCTGCGTGAGCCAAAAGATCCTCTATCTTATGGGGCGGATCCCCTGTAGGAATAAATATCACCTCATCCAGGCCGAACTGGTCAAGAGCCTCCTGAGCGGTGACGAGATGCCCGTGGTGGACAGGATTGAATGTACCACCCATTATCCCTATTTTTTTTGGTTCATCATTACTTGCGTTTATTATCATATATTATTTCCTATGGCCTTATCTGGCCATCTCCCAAGACAATAAATTTATTTGTCGTTATCTCCCGGAGTCCCATCGGCCCCCTCCTGTGAAGCTTCTGTGTGCTGATACCTATCTCTGCCCCCATTCCAAATTCCTCTCCATCTGTAAATCTTGTAGATGCATTTACAAATACCGTGGAGGAATCAACAGAAGCAGTAAAATAATTGGAACTGCTATAACTTGAAGTTATGATCGATTCGGTATGACGGGAACCATATTTATTGATATGGCTGACTGCATCTTCAATACTATCGACAATCTTTATACCCATCTTCAAGTCAAGAAACTCCGTATACCAATCTTCTTCTGAAGCAGGTTCTATGCCTGGATAGAATTTTTCTACTTCCCTGCCTCCGATAAGTTTTACCCCTTTTGCCTTCAAGACGTCCAGTACGGCAGGAAGAACCTTGCTTGCAATATCCTTATGGATAAGAAGCTTTTCGGCAGCATTACACACACTTGGCCTTTGTGTCTTTGCATTTACTACAATATCTTTAATCATCTCCAGGTTTTTACCTTCAAGCTGACTGTCAATATATATGTGGCAATTTCCGACACCGGTCTCGATCACCGGGACTCTGGAATTTGATACCACGCTATTTATAAGGTCGGCTCCTCCCCTTGGGATGAGCACATCGATATAACCCTTTAGCTGCATCAATTTTACGACATCTTCCCTTTCCGCAGATGGGATGATCTGTATAATATCTTCAGATAGTCCGTTTTCTTTAAGTACCCCTCTCATGATATCTGCAAGTCTTTTATTTGTCTCAAGTGCATGGGAGCTTCCCCTGAGGATTACACAATTGCCTGCCTTAAGACACAGGACCGAAGCATCGACTGTAACATTGGGCCTTGCTTCATATATTATCCCGATGACGCCAAGGGGTACCCTGATATTTTTTAATATAAGGCCATTAGGCAGATTATACCCGAATATGACCTCGCCTACAGGGTCATTGAATTTGACTACCTTTTCTATGCTTGCAGCTATCTTTCCTATCCTGTCTTCATCAAGCATAAGACGGTCAAGAAGGCTCCCGGAAATACCCTGGGCGCTGCATCTTTTAACATCTTTTTTATTCTCTTCTATTATCTGCCGGCTGTTTGATATGAGAGCAACCGCAATTCCAGCAAGTACCCTGTTTTTAATCTCAGTACCAGCTGCGGCAATACCTGGAGCAGCAGCTTTTGCCTTAATTGCTATTTTAGTTACTATATCCATTTTCCTCCCGGTTAATTCTGGCTAAATCATTTAGAACATCTTAAAAGAATTATAACATAATCAGTCACTCGGATTGTTCAAATACAACAAGGCAATCCCTGTGTATTACTTCACCACATAATGCTTCCCCGTGTGCAGGCAGGATACTTTTTTCATTTAAACCCATAATCTTTTTTATCTCTTCATTTGAGAAATTACTTATACCTTTAGCGATAAGTATGCCGGCGGTAGAAAAAACCTTCAGGGTATCCCCCCGGCTGAATTTTCCTTCAAGATCTGTGATACCTACTGGTAATATGCTCTTTCCCTTCTTAACTACTGCTTCCTCGGCACCAGGGTCCAATGTGATGGAGCCTCTGGTCCTCACCCCGAATGCTATCCACTTTTTGATGCTTTTTACCTTCCGTGCGGTACTGGGCTTAAAAAATGTACCTATATCCTGTCCCCCGGTGATACCGGTAAGGACATTTTCCTTCCGGCTGTTTGCGATCACCATGGAAATACCGGAAAAGGAACAGATCTTTGCAGCTTTTATCTTTGATTCCATCCCGCCTATACCATATGCAGTGCCAATACCTCCAGCAGAATTTTCAATATCTGGTCCGATATTCCCGACAAAGCTTATGAGTTTTGCACTGCTGCTACTCCGCGGATCTTCGGAATATAAACCATCAATATCTGATAGTATGATAAGGAGGTCAGCTTCAGAGATTATAGCTGCCATTGCTCCCAGTTCATCATTATCACCAAATTTTATCTCATGGACGGCAACACTGTCATTTTCATTTATTACCGGAATGACATTTAATTTCAAAAGGTTTTTTATTGTATTCTTTATATTAAGATATTGTTCCCTTCTTGTTGTATCCTCATGCGTGAGCAGTATCTGTCCGGTCTTTATATCATATTGATTAAAAAGGTCCCTATAGGCCTTCATTAGTTCCACCTGTCCCACAGCAGCTGCTGCCTGAAGCATGGATATATCTGGAATATCTTTTGGACTGCTTTTTTCTCCAAGATATTTAAGACCTGCAGCCATCGCACCGCTTGAGACCAGTATGACTTCCAGACCTCTATCCATAAGGGTTTTTATTTCCTCTGCAAGCCTGGCCATATTCTCCAGGTCAAGTCCGCCTTCCAGAGAAGTCAGCGAGCTTGAACCGATCTTTACTACTACTCTTTTCAGGTCCTTTAAATATTTTATTCTATCTTTTATTATGTTTTGATTCATTTTTTTATTCAAACCAAAGATTCTTATTTCATTATCTTTATTAGTCTACCAGATCAAAGACAAGATTTCCTATTATAACTGTACTGCCCTCGTCTATTCCCATTTTTTTTAATCTGTCCCCAACTCTCATCTTTTTTAGTCTATGTTTTAAATAATCCAGAGCCTCCCTGTTCTCAAGATCAGTCATGGCTACCATTCTTTCAAGTTTCCTGTTCTTAACCACATAACCATCATGGCCCTTTATTATCTCTATCTTCCTGTCCTCAATCGTCTCTTTTGGTATCTCATAGATCCTTATCTTTTTATCTTCACCGGCATCAGGATCCACCAATCCGGCATCTTCCCTGATCCCTTCAACTTTTCTAAATAGTCCGGATACAAGACTATCAAGGCCTTCACCGGTCGCTGCTGAGATAATAAATACTTCTTTTTTCTCTTTTTCCAGCTTTTCTGCTGCTTCTTTTATAAGTTCACGGTCCGGTAAAAGGTCTGACTTATTAATGACTATTACAAAATCCTTATTATATACTTCAGTATTATATAATCTTATTTCTTTCCTTAAAACATCATATGTTTTAATTAATTCGCTGACACCATCTGGTTCTAATAGCTTATGCCCATCCAGGACCATTGCAAGGACCGCTGACCGGGTGATATGCCTTAAAAACCTGTCACCCAGACCGGTACCATCATGCGCCCCTTCTATGAGCCCGGGGATATCAGCTATCACAAAATTTTCATCGCCGATCGGTACCACGCCGAGATGGGGTGTCAGCGTTGTGAAGGGGTAATCAGCTATTTTTGGCTTCGCGGCAGATACTCTTGATACTATTGTGGATTTGCCAGCATTTGGAAAACCAACAAGTGCGACATCAGCAAGAATCCGGAGTTCCAGGGCTATCCAGGACTCTTCTGTAGTCTCTCCTTTTTCCGCAAAAGCTGGAAAACGTCTTGACTGGGATGTAAAGCTGGCATTTCCCCTTCCGCCTATACCACCTCTTTCTATCAGGATCGAGTCACCTTCAGTAGAAAGGTCTGCGATCATCTTATGCAAGTGGTCCTTTACTATGGTCCCAACCGGAACATTTATTATAAGGTCCTGCCCATCGTGCCCACTGCGGTTATTCGCACTGCCTGACTTTCCATTCTCTGCCTTAAAATGTATTTTTTTCTGAAATCCGTATAATGTATTGATGTGGGCATTTGCCTTTATTACTATATCGCCGCCTTTGCCTCCAGTACCGCCATTAGCAATTTTCTTTCCTCCGGTCTTGATATGGAAAAAAGTCGCCATGCCGTTTCCGCCATTGCCTGCCTTTATATTAATTTGTGCTTCATCTAAAAATATAGCCATAAACTTATGATTTTACTTTCTTACTACTAATTTATTTATAATGTATCCACATCCTGATCACTTTTACTATTTTTCTTTTTCATAAACCTGGTATACGATCCTGTGCTGAATATTTATCCTTCTGGAATATGATTTTGAAAAAACCAGTTTGGCATGTAAATATTATCTATTTTTTTCCTTACCAGGCCTGGTTCCGGATTAAAAAATTATACTATAAGAAACCATTTAATTATATGTCTTAAAGAACTTTATCCGTTTCGACTAAAATTAGATATATTTAAAATTGGTCACGACTATTTTTAGACATATGAAAGTCCCGGGAATACAATTTTATAGCTTATAGAAAGCCTTGTATATCTTCCGGTCAAGCATCAGGTCCAAACCTTTTTTAAATTCAGAAAGAGGCAGTACTTCTGAAAGCAAAGCGGAGACATCTATCTTCCTGTCCTTTACAATCAGGTCATAAGAACGTGCAAGGGTATCCGGGGTAGCAGAATAAGTGCTCCTGATCGTGAGCTCGCCTTTATATATCCTATTGAAATCTACAGGTATTGGTTCTATATTTAGTCCCATCCCAAAGATATTTATCTGTCCCCCCGGTCTTATATAAGAGAGGGCATCTGTTACTGTAAATTTATTGGTAACAGTAAGCACTGCAGAATCTATCCCTATAGGAGTTATTTTTTTTATTTCTGTAAGCAGATCATCTTCTGAAGGATTAATGACATGGTCTGCCCCAAATTCCCGGGCCATCTCCAATCTGTCCTGATCCAGATCGATCACTACTGCTTTGAGTCCGGCAAGTTTTATAAGCTTTAAAAATAAAATACCAATAGCCCCGGCACCCACAACAGAAAATACATCGCCCTCAAGGTACTGTATCCTGTCCATGGCCCTGATACAGCATGCCAGTGGCTCTACAAAAAGAGCTTCGAGCGGATTGCTTTCCTCCGGAAGTTTGAAGGTGGTATTTTTTATATGTTCTGGTGATAACCTAATATACTGGCAAAATCCTCCGGGATAGATATTTGTCTCATTAAACATCTCACACATAGTGTGGTTTCCATGTTTGCAGTAGTGGCACTCTCCGCAGGGGATGTGATGGGCAGCAACAACTATATCCCCTGCTTTAAACTTCTTTACTTTGGCTCCGGCCTCCACCACTTTTCCGACCACTTCATGACCATAAACTGAAGGCTTATCTTTAGTTTCAAATATTTTTACTATATCGGAGCCGCATAGACCGCAATAGAGAAGTTCCATCAGCATTTCATCATCAGAAATAGACGGTTTTTCAATTTCTTCCATGCGAAAGTCTTTTTCATTATAACAAAGGAGAGCTTTCACTTTGGTATACCTCCGAAAATATAAATCATTTCAAACATATTTTCC
>JALHTA010000249.1 GCA_022865545.1 Actinomycetota bacterium
AATACTTGGCTTGATTAAAAACACAATTGCCGAGGATATGGGCGGGTATGGTGATATTACATCCAGATACCTTATTCCTGAAAAGAATAGATCAAATGGTTATATTGTCTGCAAGGAACCGGGAGGTGCAATACTTTCCGGCATAGATGTGGCGGCTTATACTTTTTACGAGATAGATCCTGAAATAAAAGTAAAGATACTTAAAAATGATGGAGACAGCCTTGATTTTATGGACAGGATCTGTGATATCAGCGGTCCGGCGGTCTCAATACTGAAGGCTGAAAGAACATGTCTTAATTTTATCCAGCATATGTCTGGAATAGCAACTCTTACTGGTAAATTTCAAGTGATAGCTTCTCCTTTTGAAGTCAGGGTAGTTGATACAAGAAAGACCAAGCCACTTCTCAGAAAGATCGAAAAATATGCAGTACTCTGCGGGGGTGGCTTTAACCACCGTTTCGGACTTTTCGATGGTATCCTTATAAAGGATAATCACATAGCTGCTGCCGGAGGAGTCCTGAAGGCTATAGAATCCATAAGGGCCAGTGCCCCGCATACACTGAAGATAGAAGTAGAAGTCAAGGATTTTGATGAACTTGATGAAGCTCTTGAAGGAAAAGCTGATATTATAATGCTTGATAATATGGTACCAAAAGAAATGAGGCGCGCAGTTAAGATCATCAGGGATAAAAGAGCTGATACCACCATTGAAGCTTCCGGTAATGTAAATCTTAATACCCTGGAAGATATCTGCAAGACAGGCATAGATATAGTCTCTGTAGGGGCACTTACGCATTCCGCACCAGCAATAGATTTTTCCCTGGAATTAGAATAAGGGCTCTTATGTATGTACAGTATTCCTATACATTGAACCTGAAATAGACTACATCTCCATCATTTATTGCATAGTCCTTACCTTCCACCCTGACAAGTCCTTTTTCTCTTGCAGCAGAATATGACTGCATTTCAAGGAGTTTAGCACAGGGGATGACTTCTGCCCGTATGAAACCTTTTTCAAAATCACTATGTATCTTTCCTGCTGCGGCCGGGGCCTTGTCACCTCTTTTTACTGTCCAGGCACGCACTTCCTGCGGTCCGGCAGTGAGAAAACTTATAAGGCCCAGAAGGCTGTAGGAATATTTGATAAGACTTTCAAGTCCTGACTGTTTTATCCCAAGCTCTTTAAGAAAAGTCTCTTTTTCTTCAATATCGAGCTGGGCAATTTCTTCTTCTATCCTGGCGCTTATGGCAACCACTTCAGAACCCTCTGTTTTTGCATAGCCTGCCACTTTCCTGACAAGTTCCATCTCGTCCGGTTTCCTGCCCAGGTCCTTTTCAGAAATATTTGCAGCATATATTACAGGCTTTGAAGTCAGTAAAAACAATGGATCCACTACAACTTGCTCTCTTATTTCCAGGTTCATATTCCTGACTGGTATTTCCTTTTCGAGTAAGGACATTACCTTTTCAAGGATCTCAAGTTCATTTTTTTCAATCTGGCTTCCCCACCTGCAGTCTTTCTCAAGGTGCTTTATCTTTTTATCAAGACTCTCAATATCTGCAAAAATAAGTTCCAGGTTTATAGTCTCAATATCACTTACAGGGTCTATTTTGTTTTCTACATGAACGATGTTTTTGTCTTCAAAACACCTTACTACGTGGATGATAGCATCCACCTCTCGTATATGTGCAAGGAACCTGTTTCCCAGTCCTTCTCCCTTGCTGGCTCCTTTTATAAGGCCTGCAATATCTACAAATTCAATTATTGCAGGAGTTACCTTTTTCGGTTTATATATGCCGGATAGATGCTCGATCCTTTCATCGGGAACAGCTACTACGCCTATATTGGACTCAATTGTACAAAAAGGATAATTCGCAGTATCTATACCTGCTCTTGTTATCGCATTAAAAAGTGTGCTTTTCCCTACATTGGGAAGACCCACGATCCCTAACTTCATCTAACTCCTTAAAATAAATAACCCAAAGATTATAAATTATAGATATTTTTTTTAAATTAGCAATAAGATTACTTGATTTTTTATTTATAACTTTACCTCAGTATCGATATTGGCCTATAATTATTTATTAAATGATCATCTTTACTTCAAAGAAAGGTAAACAATGGCTGACGAAAAATATATAAGAGCAAAAAAGCGGGTAAAAGACATAAAGGATTTTTATATCCACCTGATAATATTTTTAATAATAGTTACTATCCTTACCATTATCAATGTAGCCAGCTTCATAATCAATTCCGAGGATGGAAATCTCTGGTTTCTCTTCCCTCTGGGATTCTGGGGATTTGCAGTACTTATGCATGGCCTTAAGACTTTCGTCTTCGGACATGAAAGCAGCTGGGAAAAACGCAAGATAAAAGAAGTAATGGATAAGATGGATGAAGAAAAATAAAAAAGATCCACTTTTGCATGTAGATCCTTTTTACTAATATTTAAATTTATATAAAAAACTAAACCTTTTTAAATCTGGCTGGCTACCATATCCCCCACTTCTGAAGTACTATAACCCATTTTACCGGCGCTTAAGCTCTTTATTTTAGTGCAAACATCAGA
>JALHTA010000027.1 GCA_022865545.1 Actinomycetota bacterium
ATATATTAAAAACCCAGGTATTGTAAAATAAATTCTTCCAAGTTTTATGATTTTTATTAATTTTCTCAATTAAGGCAATATTATAATAATGATGTTTTTAAATATTTTCTAAATATTGACTTTTATGGTATCACCCTCAATTTTAACTTCATAAGAAGGCTCTTTCTTTGTTTTAAGTTTTAAGAAGCCTATTTTTGGTCCTGAAACGCTTTCACCTGTTGTAATATCAAATTTTGATCCATGCCTTGGACATGTAACTATTTTCCCTTCCAATTTACCCTTTGAAAGGTCTCCACCCATATGAGTACACTTTCCTCCAATGGCATAATATTTCCCGTTATAGTTAAAAACCAGTATATTATTGCCTTTTATTGTATAAGCTTTCATTGTTCCTTCAGTTATCTCACTTGTTTTTCCAACTTCTAAATATTCCATTTTTACCCTCTTTCTAAATAATATGGTATTAGATTTTGCTATCATGTCTTAATTATCATAAATCCTTGATTTTACTCCATTATACTACTACTGATAATAATCTTGACATTGATTATCACAGAATTTTTATGTAATCTTTATTTAAGAAAATTTTGATTAATTATATTTTATTGTTTTTATATTAATTCTTATGAATGAAAAGCTAAATAAATACCGTAACTTTTTAAAAGATAAGGTACGTCTGACAATAGATTTTACTAAAACGGATCAGAGCCTTGGAATAGCGGTACCTCCAATAGAAAAACCCTATGGGAATAACGAGAAAACAATTTCCCTTCCTCCAATAGAAAATTTTAAGAATATTAACGCTACTCGCCTTGTGTCAGCAATAGAAAACAGAAAAAGCCATAGGAAATTTTTGCCTCGGTCTCTTTCCTTGGAAGAAATATCATACCTTCTTTGGGCAACACAAGGTATAAGGAAAAAAGTAAGAAATGTTGTTTTGAGAACAGTTCCATCCGCAGGAAACAGGCACGCTATTGAAACATATCTTTTAATTTCTGATGTAATAGGATTAGAACCTGGAATATACCGTTTTCTTCCCGTGGAACATCAGCTCCTATTTGAATTTGCAGAAGATAATCTATCAGAAAAAATAGCAAATGCAACTTTAGGTCAATACTTTATTGGAACTGCTCCGGTTGTTTTTGTTTGGACAGCTGTCCCCTACCGTATGGAATGGCGGTATGGCAATGCAGCACATAAAGTGATTGCTATTGACGCTGGACATGTCTGTCAGAATCTTTATCTCGCTTGTGAAGCGATAAAGGCCGGTACTTGTGCCGTTGCAGCATATCATCAAGAATTAATGGATAAACTAATAGGTGTAGACGGGGAAGATGAGTTCACCATTTATCTCGCACCAGTTGGAAAGGTCAAAATTTGATTACTATAATGGTATCTTAACCTTTATAATTTAAGTGACAGGATTAAATTTACATCATAAAAGGATTGCTTCCAATTCAATAATTGTAGCTGCCAGGGCTTTGGATACAGGGCAACCTACCTTTGCTTCATTAGCAATTTTTAAAAAAGTTTCTTCATCTATATCAGGAACTTCACCTCGAGTAACCAAAAGAATCTTTGTAATAGCAAAATCACCACTAACCTTTTCAATATTAACATTTGACTCTGTGGATATTTTAACTGGTTTGTAACCCCTCTCTCCCAGCATAGAGGAAAATGCCATAGAATAACAAGCAGCATGTGCTGCACCAAGTAATTCCTCGGGATTTGTTCCTTCCCCTTCTTTAAACCTTGTTAGAAAAGAATATAAACCTTTAAATAAACCACTTTCCACTTCAACAGTTCCTTTTCCATCAATAAGACTTCCTTCCCAGACAGCGTTTGCTTTTCTTACAGGCACAATAACCTCCTTTTTTATAATTATGCATTTATTATGATATTATTAAATTCTTAATATTTCATCATAACCTAATAAATTATTAACTTACACTCTGCGTTAATAGTAATCGTAAATGATGTCTAGTTGTCTTTCGATTGCCTCATCGGTAAAATAATTCTCACACCACGTTCATAGAAGAAATAATCTAGTGCCCAGCTAATAAGCACAAGAAGGCGGTTTCGAAATCCTATAAGTTTTAATATATGTATCATTAGCCATAAAACCCAAGCAGGAAAACCGGTAAAAGATCTATTTTTTATTCTAGCAATCGCAGTATTACGCCCTATTATCACCATAAAGCCAGGATCCCGGTAATTAAAGGGTTCAGGTTTCTTTCCATTTATCTGACGTTTTATATTATTAGCAGCTACTGTTGCTTGTTGAATTGCTACCGGAGCTATCATCTGCAAGGACTTGCCATTTTTCTCAAAATATACCAGGTCGCCTATTACATAGATCTCCGGGTAATCCCGCAATTGAAGAGTCTGCTGTACTTTTACTCTTCCATTTTGTACCAGTTCAAGACCAGCTTTTTTTGCCAATGAATTTCCCCCTACCCCTGCTACCCAGATAATCGTCTGTGTTAAAATAACTTGTCCGCTTTTTAATCGGATTGAATCTTTTGTGATTCGGGTAACGGGAGATCCAACATAGATCTCTACTCCCATCTGGCGCAATCGGGAATTTGAGTAATCTCGACAGCACTCTGGAAAACCGGGGAGTAGGTTATCTGTGGCTTCTATTAGAATAATACGTACTTCATTGGGATCCAGGTCAGTAAAATCCTTCTTTACTGGCCCCCTAACCAATTCGATCAGAGCACCTGCAATCTCTATACCTGTAGGTCCTCCTCCAACGATAGTAAAAGTCAACAATCTTCTCCGGTATTCAGGATTCTCTTCCAGTATTGCTTTCTCGAAACAATATAAAATATTGTTTCGCAATCTGATAGAATCTTCGAGTGTTTTTAATGGGAACGCATATTCAGCTGCACCTGGTATTCCAAAGAAACTAGTCTCACTTCCAGTCGCAATTATAAGGTAATCATAAGTGATTAATCGGTCAGCAGCTCTTATCTGATGATTAGTCATATCAATTGTTTCTACATCAGCCATTTCCACATGAACATTGGGCAATTTTCTAAAGATGTTTCTTACTGGATGGACGATATCCTCAGGACCCAGTTCAGCTGCGGCTACTTGATAAAGTAGAGCAGCAAATGTATGGTAGTTATTGCGGTCAAGAAGGAGGATTTCCACTTGTGTGCTTGCAAGAGAGCGCGCTGCCCACAACCCGCCGAATCCAGCTCCAATAATCACCACCTTTGGAATGCTATTTTTATTCTTCCTCATCATCTCTGCTCTCGTATTTAAAATCGCTTCTTCTGTCCCACTGTTTTAACTCACAAAACTTTTTTATTATCTTTAATTATCCAAGAATTTATTTTATAAAAGATCCATTCCTGTACTCCTCAAAAGCCTGATCTAGTTCTTCTTCGGAATTCATTACAATGGGACCACGCCATGTTATCGGTTCTCCAATAGGTTTACCAGAAATTAGAATAAATCTTACACCATGTTTCCCTGATGTTACTTGAACTTCTTCACCCTTGCCAAATAGGCCAAGTTGGCCTTCTAAAAACTCTTTTTGTGTGATATCAAAATAACCTTCTCCATTAATTACATAGATAAAAACAGTATTTTCTTTTTCTTGGCTCAAGTTAAATACTTTTTGGGGAGGAATCCATACATCAAGATATTGAGGATCGCAGATAATTTCCTTAACAGGGCCTCTAGTACCTTTATAAAGTCCTGCAATCACTTTGACCTGCACACCATTTTTTTCCTTAACTGGAAAAATATCTGAATCTTTGATGTCCTGGTATCGGGGACTAATCATTTTATATTTTGAAGGAAGATTTACCCAAAGTTGCAGACCTCTTAAAAAATCATCTTGCTTCTGAGGCATCTCTTGATGGATTATACCACTACCCGCTGTCATCCACTGCACTTGCCCACCTTCTATATCACCCTTATTGCCAAGACTGTCACTATGACTTACAATACCATGAATCATATAAGTAACTGTCTCAATTCCACGATGTGGATGCCATGGAAATCCGGCTATGTATTCTTCGGGATTAGTAGAGCCAAAATCATCTAATAATAGAAATGGATCAAAAATTGGTATTTCATTGTAACCAAATAGTCTTTTTAGCTTTACTCCAGCCCCCTCATATGTAGGCTTTCCAGAAAATATGCTTCTTATTTTTCTAACCTTACTCATATTTTTATTTTTTTAAATATTCTATTTCTTTTGTGCGAAATTCCCTATAAATACTATAGGTTTAGTAATATTATATTAGAGGCTTTACCTAATTTCAAATATCTTAAATATTGCATCTTTAGCCTGATTCTAAGGTTTGAGGTTAGAAATTACGATGAGGATTGTCATATAATTGAGTTTGTTAGTTTCGTTACGAACTCAGTCTAATCTATAATCTTTTAATAAATTCAATACCATGCCTGGCTGCAGTATCAGCATCTGGCATGGGGAGCATCTCAAAAATATTTATGGAAACTCAATACCATTCATTATACCAGGCATTCATTTGATTTATTTCTTCGGTTTGAGTCCTGACAATATCCTGAGCAAGTTTCTTCAATTCCTCGTGTTTAGTTCCTTGAAGCATCATGGAAACCATCATTAGTGCCATTTGGTGGTGCGGGATCATCTGCTCAATAAATTCCTTGTCAAATAGCTCTGCTTTCTCAAGTGACTCAAAATCGGTCATACCACCCATCATGCCTTGACTCATACCACCGGCAGACTCTGGAACATCAGTGCCGTACCATAATTTATACCATGAACGCATCTCTTCGATCTCTCTTGATTGTTCCCTCTTTATATTTTCAGCAAGCTTTAGTAGATCCTCATTGTCTGATTTTTTAAGTGCTAGTTCTGCCATAAGGACTGCATCCTCGTGGTGAGGAATCATTTCCTCAATAAACTGACGGTCAAGGTCGCCCATCATACCGGTACCAGACCCACAAAATGATCTTTGCGTAGACACACCTGAAAAAAGGCTTAAAGATATAATACCTAGTAGGCCTACAGTAATAAATATTATTGAACTAATTAAAATACCTTTATTTTTCATATCTTCTTTATTTTTTTAATAAACTTTCAATCTCCCAATTTAGAGATCTTTTTTAATGCTTTCATACTGATCTTTTGTTATTTCTCCCTTGGCATATCTTTCCTTTAAAATATCTATGGCTTTACTTCCAGTTTTGTCTTCACTTCCAGAATGAGTTACTCTTTTTACTAACCAGACTATTAAGAGTATTATCCCAATTATTATTAGTATAAAAAAAATAAAGCTTAAAATAATACCTGTCCAGCCCATTCCTCCACCAAAAAAACCGCCCATCATATTCGGCCATCCCCACATCATAGTTATTTCTCCTTAATTAAAATTATATATTCTTATATTGTAATAAAAATTATTCTCTAATTATATATTTATCACAGATATACCTTAGTTTCAAAT
>JALHTA010000250.1 GCA_022865545.1 Actinomycetota bacterium
AGGGCAGCATGCTTTACTCCCTTAGCTACTTTTAGTTCTTCCTCAAGCTTATATACTTTGCGGATCCCACCCTTAACAGCTATTATCTCAAGACAATTATGGTGGTCAAGATGGACATGCTGCGATGATATTATTATATCGTGATAATTATGCTGGATGCTGATAAGATTCTCGACAAGCTCATTTCTATGATGGTCATATACTATTATTATGGCACCTGCAACTTCCGCATTTTTATCTGACCAACTCTCTTCTATAAGCTCCTTGCGTATAAGGTCCCTTAATGCCTCGGAACGGTTCTGGTACTTCTTTTTACTTATATAATGGTCAAATTTCTCAAGCAGCTTCTTTTCTATAGATACGCCAAATCTTTTTAGCTCCTCCATTATTTCTCCTCCCTGGACATCAATGCATAGAGACTTATATGTTTTTTGGGTTCAAATTTCACTTTTCCACCTGTACCCAGCAGTTCGATATTTTTAAATCCTAAATTTTTAGCCATACTTCTAAACGCACTGACTTTAAGCGTAGCGAGATAAGATGAATTTACATAAAAATCTTTGACTTTATTATCTTTAAGTTCCGTAATAACAAAATCAACCCTTGTCTTTTGTCTCCCATACTGAAAATGCTTGATAAATATAAATGTATTACCGTCCTTCTCAAAGACTTTTGGTTGATAATAATTATTCTCATCGATTATCCCGGAGCTGAAATTTAAAAACTGAAGAAGCACGATACCATTTTTAGAGAGCCTATTTTTTATACTTTTTAATGCATGCTTTATCTTCCGCTTATCGCCAAGTATGGCTATCGTATTTCCAAGGCTTGTAATGAGATCAAATTTTCCCTCAGGTAATTTATCCAGTTCTTCAAAACCAGCCCTATGAATAGTGACTTTCGGTGATTTAATTACATTTTTACCCGCATAGTCTATCATTTCCTGGTCAGGATCAACTGCAACCACCCTGTCAGTATATCCGGCAAAGAACTCTGCATGATGGCCGGTGCCGCATCCTATATCAAGCACACTGGATATTTTGGTCCTGCTAAATATTCCATCATAGAAATCCTTCTCCTTCTCAAATCTTTTTTTCCAATCGACCTGAAGGTCATAGTACTGGGGATTGAAATTAAAATTTTTAGTTGCCATATGTGCTCCCTCAAATAGTAGTATTTATCTTATATCTCAAGTACTTTGTTTTTTGAAAACTTTGCTGCAAGATCCTTTACTTCATCCTTAACCGAAAAATATAATATGGACCAGCCTCTGTCCGCAAGTTTGGCAAGTATTTTAAACTGGTTCTTTATCCTATAGCTGTCCGAAGCCAGAAATGCATCGTCCATTATAAAGAACCCTTTTCCTTCACCAAGCATCTCTTCTGCTATCGCTATCCTTATCGCTAGAAATAGCTGGTCATAGGCACCTTTACTGAGCTTTGAAGCCTCGAGCTCCCTCTCGTATTTATCTATGACTTTTACTGACTGTAGGATACTATCAAAATGCACACCGGTATATTTTCCTTCAGTTATTTCATTAAATACACCCGATACCCCGAGCTTTTCGAAAAGATCGGATATCTTAGTTTCCTCCTGACTTTTTATATCTTCAAAAATTTTTAAGGCTTCTATTGAAATACTATACTCGCCTTCAATAATCTCTATAAAACTTCTGGCAATACCGCATGCTTCCCTTAGTTTTTCAAGGGTGTTGATATTTACGGCATTATAATCTTTTAGATACGGTTCAATATTGAGTTGCGAGAACCTTCTTTGAAAGTCATTTAAATTGCCTCTATGTTCATCAAGTTTCCGGTCATGCATATCTTCTTTATCCTGAAGTTCTAAAAGATGATCTTTTAGTTTACTATATTCTCCCGGATCAAACTTCGTATCTTTTTCGGTCCCGACATCATCAGTAGGTTTTAATTTGCCTGTTTCTTTCCTCCAGTGTTCTATTAATCCGTCAATTTTGCCTATAAGCTTTTCAAATTCAATATCCATCTCTTCATGGTTTATCCCGTTTGCCGATCTATCCCCTGACAAGTCTGATATATTCCTGATCCCGGATATAATATTCGATTCGGCCCTGCTTCTCATCCTGAGCTTTTCCCTGAACTGCTCAATTGAATAAATATTGTGATCATTGAAGAATTTTTCTTTTTCAATTATTGATGATCTCTTTTTACTTTCATCATCCCTGATCTTTGTTGAGATCTCTGAGATCTGCACGTCAAGAAGTCTTGCCTGACCCATAAGAGCATCTCTTTTCTGGCATATTTCATCATACTTATCTTTAAAAGCCCTGGCAACGGGGACTATATCGTCAATCCCTCTTATCTTAAATCCAAACTTTCTGAACTCACTTTCCAGAATACTGCCGCTTGTTTTAAACTTACTTTTTCCTCTACCTGCCCTGCTTATATAAATGATTGATGCAATTGAACCAATAAAAAACAGAACCGGCAGGATAAATGAAAGTAATATATTTTTTGTAGGAAAATACACAATTAAAAAACTGGCAGGGACCAGTACTAGAAGAATGGCAGTAAGTATTTTTGGAAATATCCCAATATCTCTGGTTTCTTCACTTTGCCTTTGGTTGTGGATCTCGAGTTCATTTAATACTCTGTCTATCTCCTTTTTTTTATTTTCCATGGGCCCCAGTCTGGCCTGGATCTCCATTATTTTTTCACCAGTTGAGGTCTTATTGGTACTGTTTTTTTCAAAATCTTTCTTATAGCTATCTATCCTCTTATCTATGGAACTTGATTCACTATTGAGTTCTAATATTCTGTCATAATTTGTCTGGTTAAAATCCTTTAATTCCTGGTAATCCTGCCAGGATTTACTGAGGAGATCAAGGTTTTGAGATATTTTCCTATATTTGTCCCAACTCTGGGATTTTTCAGCTATTTCTATTTTTTTTCGAATATCAATAATATCCTGCTTTATCTTTAACTGATCCAGCTCCAGAAAATCATACTTTTGTTTTTCTGCCAGATCCACATATCCCATACTATCAGAAATAAAGGACCCGGCTGTCCTGTTAAGTGATGCTATTTTGCCATAATCCTTGCTGTCTGATAGATCTGCATCACTTGAAGACCTTGTCAGTCTTCCATAGTCCTTTATCCCAGAAATAAGTCCCTCGATCTTTTCTAGGTTCATTCCTGTAAGCCTGTCGGTAATGCTCTTATAATATCCGCACTCCTGCTTAAGAGTAAGATCGCTGTCCCGGATGACAAAAATATTTCTAAGGTCCAGCCCCGCAAATGATATATGCTTTACCAGGCCTTTTTTTACAGAGACCTTTATTTCCTTACTGCTGGTATCTTCAAATAAAATAAAACCTTCAGGGTCTTCTTCAACCCGGTTTATCCTGTCAAAATCCCTTACTTTGCCCTCGAGCATCATCTTTATAATAGCATCAATGGTGAGCGTCTTTCCTGCCTCATTTCTTCCCCATATGACCTGGAGTCCCTGGCCAATATCAAGATCCAGGTTCTGTAGCGGACCGTATCTTATTATGAATATTTTTTTTATTTTCATATTATTTTATAAAACACATACTCACTTCAGGGTGTTTAATTTTGAAAATTGCATTATGACCATCTCGTCTATCTTCTCTCTCAGGTCCTGATCATTACTTTTAATATTGTTCAAATTTTCTTTAAATGCTTTATATAGAGGGTCTTCTAATACACTTTTTATATCACGGTACTCTTCACTTATCTCAAGCCTGCCGCTTTCAAATCCTGAACTATCTATCACTTTACTTATTTCTTTTCCCAGGTCTTTCTCACCCATAGAGATAAAACCACCCGGCCTTATTTCAAGGCAGACATCATGGCCGGTAAAACTGGCCAGCCTGCTTTTTAGCTCTTTTAAAAGTTTATCCTCTTTTCCGGGATAAAAATTAATTTCTATCCTGTCATAATAAAAAGAATCCAGTTCCAGGAAGCTTAATCTCTTATCCTTTGCCTTATTTGTGTCAAGAAGTGTCACTCTCCTCCTGCCCTGCTCTTTTCTTGTCACCGATACCGGACTTCCGCTATAAATAAAAACTGACTTATCTGTGATATGATTTTCAACTACCCTGGAATGAAAGTGTCCTGACATAATATAATCAAATCCGAGATCTCCAAGGACCCTGGAATTTACTGGAAGATAGGCCTGCCTTTCCTCCTGGCCATATTCCTCCTCTCCCAGATATGGTATGTCGAGCGTACAGTGGAGCATTAAAATATTGATCCTGGACTTATCTATTTCATTCTTAAGGTCAAATACAAGATCATTGAAATTCTGATTGGAATATGGAACCGATATTAATCTGGTATCCTCATGATCTGTAATCTCAAAAGGATTTGAAGTCATTATCTTTATGCTGTTTCCAAAATTAAGGTCAGACCTATAAGATCCCATATCATGATTGCCTGGTATTGCAATTATGGTAAACGGAAGAGAAGACAGCACATTTCGAAGAGTAGGACGCAGTACATCAGCTTGCTCATCGGAGTCAAAGAGGTCCCCTGATATAAGCACCAGCTCTACTTTTTGCTCTATCGCCATGGAAATAATATTTTCCAGAGCTTTTATACGCTCAGGTTTTTTTGAGCTTAAATGAAGATCTGAGGTCTGGATAATTTTCATTTAATTACAATAACATTTACTTTGCTGTAAAAAAAGACTTTAATCATTTAAGAAGCATCTATAAAGGGAAGTTTTTCTTTCTTGATGAAGGCTATTGCCTGGCTTGATGCAACAGTCTTTCCCTGTCCGTTTTTTACCAGAATATTATATGTTCCAATGGTCCGTCCCCTGCTGACTTCTGTAGCTTCCGCAGTCAGTATATCCCCGGGGTTTGATGGTCTTGTATAATTTATATCAATATTTAAAGCTACTGCAATATTGCCATAAGAATTTGCTGCTGAGCCAAAAGCTACGTCTATGAGTGAGAATATTGCTCCACCGTGGATAGTGCAATGCAGATTAAGGTGATCTTTTTTAGCCTTCATCTGCACTTTACTGTAACCCTGTCTTAATTCCAGCACCTTCATGTCGAATATTCTTACATATGGTTCCTTCTCAACATTTTCCTTAACTAATTCAAGTATATCTTTTCCCATTATATTTCTTCTATACCTTTCAAGGATTGAAATTTACAAATTATAGATTATTATACCCTTAAATACTTTTCAAGTTGCTTACTTTTCTTTTTTCTCTTTGAGTAGCCCTAATTTTTCCTTTAAAACTATATCTGAAAGCTCGACCAGGCGGTCGTGGGGACAGACCTCAATACATTTTCCACAGAGCGTGCAATTGGAAAAATCAAATTCAGGAATACCTTTTTCCTCATTCCAGATGATCGCGTCATTTTCACAGATCTTGAAGCACTTTTTGCACCTGAGGCACCCGAGGTCACATTTTTTCCTCCCAGGTATATTCTTCAGGGACCCGTAATTGCATAAAAATACAATATTGGCATATGACTGTACAAGTTCAATAATATTTCTTGGGCATTCTTTGACACAAAGCCCGCAGCCAGTACATTTATCCGGATCCGCGACTGCAACATTTTCTTTTTCGTCTATATGTATCGCGTCAACGGGGCACACTTCAATGCAGTCACCAAACCCAAGACATCCATAAGGACATTCCTTAGGTCCTCCTGCCAGGTTGGAAGCGGCCTTGCAGGATCTTACTCCGATATATTGACCCAGCCACTTAGAATTCCCATAACATTTGACTACTGCCTTCTTATCCATCTCGGATGCATCGATCTCCAGGCCTAGAAGTTTTTCAAGACCTTCAAGCATCTCCGGTTCCTGAAGTACAGTTGCACATGTGCTTGTAAAAAAAATATCTTTATCCTTTACAAGGGCCTGTGCATAAGCAAAACAACCGGGATATCCGCATGCACCACAATTCATCCCGGGAAGGCATTCAGATACTTCTTCAGTCTTCCTGAGGCTTTCTGGTTCCTTTGGCAGGACTCTGTGTACCACAAAGATAAGCACACCGCAAAGCACACCTATTCCGCCAAGTATACCTATTATTTCTAATGTTCCCATAATTTTTTACGATCTATAGATTTTACATCATCCCATTAAAGCCCATGAATGCAAGTGCCAGAAGTGCTGCTGTAATAAAAGCTATCGGAAGCCCCTTCATGGATCTGGGAGTATCTGCCAGGTCAAGTTTTTCCCTTATTCCGGACATTATTATAAGGACCAGGGTAAATCCGATTCCTCCGCCAAGGGCGCTTGCCGTACTCTCAAGGATCGTATAATTTTCTGCTGAATTAATAAGAGCTACACCAAGTACCGCACAATTAGTAGTAATAAGCGGAAGATAGATGCCCAGCGCATTGTAGAGACTGATATTTGTCCTCTTTATGGCTAGCTCCACTATTTGTACAAGAGATGCGATCACAAGAATATAAAGGACGATCTGCATAAACTCTATATCATATGGCACAAGGATATAATTATATATCACAGAGGTCACTACCGATGATATAAGCATGACCAGCGTAACAGCCATACCCATGCTTACTGCATTGGAAAGCTTCTTAGATACTCCAAAAAATGGACATAATCCCAAAAATTGGGAAAGTACGATATTGTTTACAATTGCCATCACTATAAATATTGTTATAAGGTTAGTCACCTTTTATCACTCCTATCCATTTAAAGAGGGCCAGCAGTAGTCCTATTACGAGAAAAGCTCCCGGTGGTGAAATAAAGAACATCATAGGATGTTCGGAAAGTACCGGAATATTGAATAGATCAAATCCAAAGATAGTTAGCCCACCAGTACCAAGGATCTCCCTGAAAAGTGCTATAATAACCAGGGCCAATGTAAAACCAAACCCTATTCCCAGTGCATCTGCTATGGAATCCAGCACTGAATTTTTCGAAGCGAATACCTCTGCCCTGCCGAGTATAATACAGTTAACGACTATAAGTGACAGATAGATCCCCAGGGATTGATGAAGAGCTGGGATATATGCTTCAAATACCAGGCTCAGTAGGGTAACAAAAGTAGCGATCACCACAATAAAAACAGGTATCCTTACAAGTGAAGGTATAGTCCTACGGATAGCAGAGATAATAATATTTGAACAAAGAAGTACAAATATAACTCCTGCGCCCATTCCAAGGGCATTATCTATTGAGTTTGTAACGGCCAGTACCGGACAAAGTCCCAGGGTAAGTATAAATACAGGATTAGATATTACCAACCCTTTTACAAGTTCCTTCCAGAAAACAGATCCCCTGTTTTCCCTTATTCCATGTTCTTTTTTATTGCTTCCATCTTTCATATTGATCAAACACCACTAAATATGATTTATATTTGCCCTGAAAGTATTTTAATTATTTCTATCATCCTATCCTGGATGGCTTCAGTAACTGCCCTTGAGCTTACCGTTGCTCCAGTAATGGCATCTATTTTTCCTCCATCCCGCAAAAGAGCTATATCCTCCACCAGAAGTCCCTCGAACTGCTTTATGAACGGATCCTCGGTTATCTTATTGCCCAGTCCCGGTGTCTCAGTATGGGAAAGCACCTCGATCTCCTTGATGCTGTAATCCGGTTTTATACCTACAAATATACTTATTGATCCTCCATATCCTCTTCCGGCTGCAACAAAGGCATATCCGGCAATATTTTCACCTTCACGTATTACAAAGATCTCATCAGATTCCTGAAAACTTGTAAGGTCCGGAAATATCGACTCCAGAATACTTTTTATTCTAGCTTCCCTTAATG
>JALHTA010000251.1 GCA_022865545.1 Actinomycetota bacterium
CAGGGCCCTTACAGAACGCGCTATTGCACTTTTACGGTCGTTCTCCCAGATTATGAGCTTAGCGATCAGTGAGTCGTAAAATGGAGATATTTCGCTATTTGGTCCAATAAATGTATCCACCCTTACCCCTGGACCTCCCGGAAGAAAGCTTTCGGTTATTTTTCCCGGGCTCGGAGCAAAATCATTTTGAGGATCCTCGGCATTTATCCTGAATTCTATCGCATGTCCCCTGGGGAAGTAATGCTCCTTATGATTATTGATCCTTTCTCCAGAAGCTATTCTTATCTGCTCCTTGATCAGGTCCATGCCTGTAACAACTTCGGTCACAGGATGTTCGACCTGTATTCTTGTATTTATTTCAATAAAATAAAAATTATTATTTTCATCCAGCAAGAACTCTATCGTACCAAGGTTTTTGTAATTGATAGCCCTGGCTGCCCTTACTGCAAATTCCCGCATAAGTCTTGAAAGTTTTGGCGGAAGATTTACAGCAGGTGCTTCCTCAATAAGCTTCTGATGTCTTCTCTGTATCGAGCATTCCCTTTCGCCGACACAGATTATCTTTCCATAATTGTCTGCAACTATTTGGAATTCTATATGCCTTGGCTTTGAAATATATTTTTCAATATATACTTCTCCTACACCAAAAGCTTTTTCCGATTCAGCTTTGGCTATGGGATAAAAATCAAAAAGGTCCTTTTTGTTATGGCATATCCTCATACCTTTGCCGCCTCCTCCGAAAGCAGCTTTGATTATGACCGGATATCCCAATCTCTGGCACAATTTTGCTGCAGATTTGAGGTCCTTTATATTACCATTTGAACCTGGGATCACAGGGATCTTGTTTTTGTTCATCACCTCTATAGCTTTTGATTTATTGCCTGCAAGCGCTATAACCTCGGCTGGAGGACCGATAAATGTGATATCATTATCATGGCATATATTTACAAACTGATCATTTTCCGCAAGAAAACCATAACCGGGATGAAGGGCATCGCAATTAGTGATCTGCGCGGCAGTTATAAGATTATCTATATTCAAGTAGCTTTTAATCGGCTGTGGAGGACCTATGCATATGCTCCTGTCAGCCATTTTACGGTGCATGGAATCTTTATCTGCTGTTGAGTAAACTGATACACATTCTATATTTAATTCCCTGCAGGCCCTTATTATTCTCAAGGCTATTTCGCCCCTGTTGGCGATAAGTATTCTTTTAAACATAGGGTTATATTATTCTTTCTTAATTATCATTATTGTTTGATCAAATTCTACTGCATCCTCACCAGAGACCAGGATCTCTTCGATTGTTCCAGCATATTCAGAGTCTACCTTGTTCATCAGCTTCATAGCCTCGATGATAAATAATGTATCACCTTTTTTGACTTTATCTCCGGCCTTTACAAATGAGGCTTCCCCTGGAGCAGGGGAAGCATAATAAGTGCCCACGATTGGGGATTTTATTTCAACTGTTCCTTCCTTTAAAACTGGCCCTACAGTAGATGGAGTTTGCCCCCCAGCAGATTGAGCCGGCTGAGACACCGGTCTTGGTTTGGTACTGTTTATAGAGATTGTAATATCATTTAATTCAAATTTTATCTCGTCAATATTGCTGCTTTCAACAATATTGGATATTTCTTTAAGTTTTTTTGTATCAAGATTTGTTAGACCTGACAGTGATACCGGTTCATCAGGAGCACCGGATTTACTACCTGCAGTTTTTGCTTTCTGTGTCTTGATCTTTGCTGCTGGTCTTATTCCACGGATATCCTCAAGGTAGTTTTTCGTTTTTTCCGGTGAAATACAATAGCTCAGGATGTCTTCACTTTTAGTGCTAAGGCTTTCAAGTTCCTCTGCGCACTGTTTGTATGTGTCCTCTATTTCGATATTCTGCTTTTTATCCCCGTTTTCCTTATCTGTGAGAGCTTCAAGTCTTCCAAGGACTTCCTTGCTTATCTTTCTGGGCAGTTTACCGAAATGTCCCCAGATCAATTTTTTTATCTCATCACAAAGTATTTCCCATCTATAGTCAGATATGACGCTGTTTAAGACCGCCTGGCTTCCTATTATCTGGCCCACAGGAGTTGAAAGAGAGGGGTTTCCTATTTCACTCTTGATCCGGAAAACTTCTTCAAGAACAGAGTCAAGAGATTCTTCTTCCCCGATCTCTACAAGCTGCTGCTCGATATTTGTTATCAGCCATTTTGGCATTAGATTCTTGTTTGCATGATTAAGTATGAATCTTGTAGAAAAAAGATCCTGTTTGATATTGGGATAGACATATTTTTTTATGATCTCACTTAGTTCCACCACCTTATCATAATCCAGCTTATAGGAGACGTCTGTATCCTTCATGCTTAGAAGGAATGAAAATACAGTAGAGGTAAAATCATTATATGAAGATGGTAGAAAACTCAAGTCCACACCGCTGCACCCATTGGTCACTGCTTCAAAATAATTAAGAGTCTGGAGTCCCCTGAGATTGGAAGCGCTGAAGTATGCAGGTACCTTTATTTCCTTGGAAAGGATTTTAAATAGCTCACTAGCTTTCTTTGGAAGCATAGTAGATTCAGCATCTTTGATGCATATGCTCGAGCAGCCCATTTCCACAAGCTTCTTAGCTGTATCAGAATAATAATCCAGTTTCTGATGATCATCATAAATAATGGTCCCCTGGCAGTCAGCCTTGTTACCGGTGATTTCTCCTATGGTAAACTCCATATTTTTTAAGTCATTAAGACTATCATAGACCCTGAATATGCTGATCCCGCTGTCGATACTCTGCTTTATAAATTTTTCTATAATATCGTCTGAATATAATTCCAGGCCTGTCATATTCCTGGCTCCGATAAGTGCCTGGAGCGGAATTGAGGGAATTATGCCTTTGACAAACTTAGTTACCTGAAAGGGATTCATGTTCAGTCTGCTCTCAAGCATTTTTTCAAAGCTTGAACCTCCCATTATTTCAAGGCTGTCATATTCAAGTCCGCTAAAGCCTTCCATAATAGACTGAAAACTCTTTTTATCCAGTGTATCAAGATCGATATTTTGAAAAATATCCCGAACAGTTATGTCATTTATGCTTACAGTTTTCATTTTCTTTTTTTGCCTAACTCTAAAACATTGATTATTATCAAAATCTTAAGGAAGTCCATTATTATAAAGGGTTCAATACCAGATTTCCAGGAGAGAAAAATCATATCTGAGGTAGATCGTCCGGGCGATAATGAGGATAAGAATCCAAAAAGATGTAAAAATCCAAACAAATATATGATCAGGACACCTGCAATACAAGAAGAAAAACCAGCCAGGAGACTGTCAGTTTCGGATAATCTGTTTTTAGAATTCATGTTTTGATAGAGGAATCCGCAAAAATAAGCTGCTACAGCAAATCCGATTATATAGCCTGCAGTAGGTCCCGCAAGAACCATCAGTCCGCTTTTAAAACCTGCAAACACAGGAAGTCCTGCAAGTCCCATAGAAATGTATAGAAGCTGGCTTGTCAGGGCCCAGGGCCCTCCAAGCATTATAGCTGAAAAGATAACAGTTAAGACCTGCATAGTCACAGGGACCGGTGTAAAAGGTAAGTAAATAAATGAGTTTGCCGAAACCACCATAAGCAATGCAAATATAATGGAAAATGTGAGTTTCATTGCGAGTTTTCTGGTATCTGCATAAACTGCAGTCTGTGAAGTTTCCATCATAGCTGTTGTTCTATTTTCAACCATTCAAAACCTTTCTGTCTGTAAGAAGATCAAATTTGTTTAAAAAGTCCTTTAAGTAAGACGCTTGCTATTATGTAAAAGTTTCAGCGCTATAGGCTGGCCGGGCGCAAAATATGAAACTATTAGATTATACCCCCGTCTTTTTATAAAGTTAGTTTTTGCAAAAATAATATTCGGGAGACCCATGCATTACCTTTTAACTGAAGAACAAAAAATGATAGTAGATATTTGCCGCCAGATAGTTGATGAGAGGATCAAGCCTGTC
>JALHTA010000252.1 GCA_022865545.1 Actinomycetota bacterium
AGCAACTGCCAATAAGATACCTATTAAAATAATGCTTTTAAATAATGGTTATCTTGGGATGGTAAGACAGTGGCAGGAATTGTTCTGGGACAGGAGGTATTCCTAGACTTGCATATATAATTGTGTGGACTTCGTAAAACTCGTGGAAGCTTATGGGGGGGTAGGAATAAGGGTAAGCAAAAAAGATGAAGTAGAAGGTGCGATCATAAAAGCGCTGGAAATAAATAATCTGGTGCTGATAGATTTCCGGATCGACAGGGAGGAGAATGTCTATCCTATGGTGGCTCCGGGATCGTCTATAGATATTATGTTAGAAAGTGAGTAGGTGATAATATGAAGCATATAATCTCAGTCATGGTCGAGAATAAATCAGGCGTACTGGCAAAAGTTGCCGGGCTTTTTAGCCGGAGGGGTTTCAATATAGACAGTCTTGCTGTTGGGCCCACCGATGATAGCGCTATTTCAAGGATCACGCTGGTTGTCAATGCTGAGAATCACAGCATTGAGCAAATAACCAAGCAATTATATAAGCTGATCAATGTAATAAAAATCCAGGAACTTAACCCTTCGAATATAGTGGAAAGGGAACTTGTCCTTATTAAAGTTAGCGCCGATTCTAAAACGCGGCCGCAGATACTGGAGATCGTTAATATATTCAGGGTCAATATCGTAGATGTAGGTAAAAAATCACTTGTGATAGAAATAACCGGAAGTAATAGGAAGGTGAAAGCGCTTGAGGACCTCCTAAGGCCTTTTGGCATACTTGAGCTGGTCAGGACAGGAAAGATAGCCTGTATACGCGGGGTAAAAGGATAAATGGATTTTAATAATTTGTAAACCTTGGCTCGAAAGAAGGAAAGAAATGGTAAAAAAGTATATTATGACACCGGGACCGACTCCGATATCTGAAGATGTCCTTATTGAGCATGGAAAACCTCTAATGCATCATAGATCTCCAGAATTCGGAAAAATATTCAGTGAGGTCACTGAGAAGCTAAAGAAGCTTTTAAAAACAAAAAATGATGTTTTTATCCTGACTGCTTCCGGTACCGGCGCAATGGAAACGGCCATTACAAACTCCTTCAAAAAAGGCGATAAAGTGCTTGTAGCAAGCATAGGAAACTTCGGAGAAAGATTTAAGAAAATCAGTTTGGTTTATGGCCTTGAAGTTATCTCCCTTGACTATGAATGGGGAGAGGTAGCGGATCCCGGAGATATTAAAAAAATCCTGGATAAAGAAAAAGACATAAAGGGAGTCATGGCCCAGTTTAGTGAGACTTCAACAGGAGCCCTAAATGATATTATGGCAATGGGTAAAATCGTAAAAGATTATCCAGCGCTTTTTATAGTAGACGCAATAAGCGGGCTGGCAGCTTCAGATTTTGATACAGATGGCTGGGGCATAGATATTGTTATAGGAGGTTCACAGAAGGGCATAAGCGCACCGACAGGCATTGCATTTGTGAGTATAAGCGAGAAAGCCTGGAAGGCCATTGAAGTCTCGGATATACCAAGGTTCTATTTTGACTTGAGAGCCGCTAAAGCTGCTCTTCAAAAAAACCAGACTCCATGGACACCGGGTATTTCCATAATCGTAGCAATGAACAAGGCTCTTGACCTTCTGCTTGAAGAGGGTATTGAAAATGTGTTTACCAGACACAGGATACTTGCAATGGCAACACAGGAAGCAGCCATAGCCCTTGGACTTGAATTTTTAGTGGCAGAACCTGGCCAAAGAGGTTTTTCGGTTACAGCCATCAAAGTACCCGGGGGAATCGACGGCAAAGAGCTAGTAAAGATAATGCGTGTAAAATACGGTGTTACCATTGCGGGCGGCCAGGGTAAAATATCAGGGAAGATAATAAGAATAGGCCACCTGGGATATGTCGGGATGTTTGATGTTATCACTGCTATCTCTGCTCTGGAGATGGCGCTGGCTGACCTTAATTATGATTTTGAAATCGGAGCAGGCATAACTGCTGCGCAGAAAGTATTTAATGAGAATAATTATCTAGACAAATAGAAAAAACAGATGGTGAATATAATGAAAAAAAAGGTACTTATTACTGATGGACTTGCTGAAGAAGCAATAAAAAAATTAAAAGAACATTTTGATGTAGGGGAGAAAAAAGGTCTCCCCGGGGAGCAATTAAAAACAGAAATTGGAAAATATGATTCCATAATAATAAGGAGCGCGACCAGGCTTACTCCTGATATTATAGAGAATGCAGATAATATGAAGATCATCGGAAGGGCCGGTATAGGCGTAGACAATATAGACCTGCCAGCCGCAACAAAAAAGGGAATAATTGTAGTCAATGCCCCTGCGAGCAATGCAGTTACAGTTGCTGAGCATACTATTGCACTTATGCTTTCACTTGCACGTAAAATACCTGAGGCCAATTATTCACTTAAGGAAGGAAGATGGGAGAAATCAAAATTCAAGGGTATTGAAATTGAAGGAAAAACACTCGGCATAGTAGGTTTTGGGCAGATAGGAGGTCTTGTAGCTAAAAAGGTGATCGGCCTTGGCATGAAAGTAACTGCCTATGACCCCTTTGTTTCCGGGGATAGATTCAAGGAACTGGGAATAGCAAAAGCAAATAAACTTGAAGATATATATAGTGCTGCTGACTTTATTTCTATACACCTTCCAAAAAATAAAGATACATTGGGCATGTTTGACAAAAAGCAGTTTAATAAGATGAAAAAAGGGACCATGATCTTAAATGTTGCAAGAGGCGGCATAGTAGTGGAAAAGGACCTGGCTGAAGCTATAAGCGAGGGCCAGATAGGCGGAGCGGCACTCGATGTGTATGAAACAGAACCATGTACCGATTCCCCTGTATTCGGGATGGAAGAAGTAGTATGCACCCCTCATCTGGGAGCAGCTACAGAAGAGGCGCAAAGCCGGGCAGGTACAGTGATCGCCGATCAGGTGATCGAGGTACTTAATGGCGGGACAGCAGCATTTCCTGTAAATGCACCTGCGATAAGACCGGAGGAAATGGAAGTGCTATCACCATTCTTTGAACTTGCAGAGAATATGGGAAGTCTTTTTGCCAACCTTTTTGAGGGAAATATGGATAGTATTGATATTGGTTATCATGGGAAAGTATCTGAATATGATACAAGGGTGCTGACTTCGATGATACTTGTAAAAATACTTAAAAAATATTCTGCAGAAAGCCTGAATATGATAAATGTGGATCTCATTGCAAGGGAAGCAGGCCTTAAGGTAAAAATAGAGAAAAGCAGCCAGTCAAGTGATTATGTCAATCTTATTACTGTTAATGGAAATGGTCCGGACAGCGGACTTTCGATCTCGGGAACTGTGACCGGTAAAAAGAATATACCAAGATTTATTGCCATCGATAAGTTTGAGATAGATATGGTGCCTTCACTGCATATGGCATTTATTAGATATGATGATGTCCCTGGCCAGATCGGCAAAATAGGTACAGCTTTTGGTAAATTAGGTGTAAATATTGCTGCAATGCATGTGGGCAGGAAAAAGATGAGCGGGGCTGCTGTTATGGGACTTAATCTTGACAGCGAGGTTACAAATGAGATGATTAAAAGTTTTATGGAAGATACCGGATTTAAGAATATTAATATAGTCAACCTGTAAGAAAAAGAAACAGAGTATGTGGTTGAAATGAAAAATAAGATATATATATTTGATACTACTTTAAGGGATGGGGAGCAGGCTCCCGGCATACATTTAAATGTTAAAGAGAAATTGGAAATAGCCCAACAGCTTTCCAGGTTAAACATCGATATTATAGAAGCTGGATTTCCTATCTCATCCGAGAGTGATTTTGAATCAGTCCAGGAAATATCCAGGGCAGTAAAAGGCAGGGCCGTGGCGGCTCTTGCCAGGGCAAATGACAGGGATATAGATTCTGCAGGACTTGCTTTGAAAGGCGCAGAACAACCGATCATACACACCTTTATTTCATCTTCTGATATTCATCTCAGATATCAGTTTAAAAAGACCAGAGAACAGGCCCTCGAAATGGCCGGAAGGGCTGTTAAAAGAAGCAGGCAGTATACCGACATGGTGGAATTTTCTGCCATGGATGCCACAAGGAGCGACTGGGATTTTCTTTGCAGGATGTTCGGTGTCGCTATAAAAAACGGCGCCTCAATATTGAATGTGCCTGATACTGTAGGGTATGCTCTTCCGGATGAATTTTCCAGGTTAATAGATCATATATATGCCAATGTTGAAGGTATTGAGGATATAATATTGAGTGTGCATTGCCATAATGATCTTGGCCTTGCAGTAGCAAATAGCCTTATGGCTGTCCAGCATGGGGCCAGGCAGATAGAGTGTGCCGTAAATGGTATTGGCGAGAGAGCAGGAAATGCATCCCTTGAAGAAGTCGTCATGATCATAGATACCCGAAAAAAGGACCTGGGAGTGTATACCGATATCAAGACAGAAGAGATCGTCAGGACAAGCAGTATTGTAAAATCGCTTACTGGTTATGTGATTGCTCCAAACAAGGCTATAGTCGGAAAGAATGCATTCGCACATGAGGCCGGTATTCACCAGGATGGCATGTTAAAGGACAGGTCCACTTATGAGATAATACGGCCCGAGGATATAGGGCTTAAAGAATCAAAACTCATTCTTGGAAAGCATTCGGGAAGACATGCATTTATTAAAAGGCTTGAAGAGATCGGAATTAAAATAAGGGAAGAGGATCTTGAAAAAGCATTTGAAAGATTCAAGAGCCTTGCCGAGAAGAAGGGTGCAATAAATGAGCAGGATCTCAGGGCGATTGTTGAAAATGAGATGAGGGAAGTCGAAGAATATTATCTGCTTAAAGATTATAAGGTAAAAAGCGGCTCAAACATAACTGCCAGTTCAGAAGTAGAGATCGAGGTAAACGGCGAGGTAAAGACTGCTTCTGCTGAAGGAGACGGACCTGTTGATGCATCATTTAAAGCAATCGATAAGATAACAGGCATGAGCACCACTCTTGTAGATTATGCAATTGAGGCAGTTTCTGAGGGAAAGGATGCTATCGGACAGGTAAAAATAATTGTAGATGCTGGAAGTAGTGAAGTGATGGGCAGCGGTATTTCCACTGATATTGTGGAAGCAAGCATAAAAGCATATATTGATGCAGCAAATAGATTAAAAGCCGGTAGTTAAGAAGCATTCATGCTGATCTTGTAGATCCGGATAATAATAAAGGAGAAAAAATTGAATGATAGCAAGAGACCACAGACTATGGCCCAGAAGATCCTGGCAGATCACTGTGGAAAAAAGTTCGTGGAAGAGGGGGAAATAGTAAATGCATCTGTTGATATCGTTCTTGGCAATGATATAACAATGCCCCTTGCAATAGAAGAGTTTAAGAAAATTGGAACAGGCAAGGTTTTTGATAATACAAAAGTAGTGATGGTACCGGATCATTTCACCCCTCATAAAGACATAAAGTCAGCGGAGCAATGCAAGATCCTTAGAGATTTTGCGGGCGAACAAAACATAATTA
>JALHTA010000253.1 GCA_022865545.1 Actinomycetota bacterium
CTTTAAAAGAAATATAAGCGATACGGAGCTGAAACTAAAAGTCACTAAAGAGGTCCAGGGTTTATTCAGTGATGATGATACTCCTCTGGGTACTATAGAGAGAAAGCAGATAATAGAGGACCTTATTAATGATGTAGTGGGCTATGGACCGGTTACGGAGTTTTTAGATGATAAAGAAGTAACAGAAATAATGATCAATAATCCCCATAAGATATATATAGAAAAGTTTGGAAAGATCTATCCCACAAATAAGGCATTTCTCGATGAAGCTCATCTCTTAAGGATAATCGATAAAATAGTCAGCAGGGTAGGAAGAAGAATAGATGAGAGCGTACCATATGTCGATGCAAGACTGCCTGATGGTTCGAGGGTCAATGTAATAATACATCCGCTTGCTATAAATGGTCCGATTATGACCATAAGGAAGTTTTCTGCCGAGCCCTTTACAATTGAAGACCTTATAGAATTCGGGACGACTACAAAGCAGGCTGCTGATTTTTTAGAAGCTTGTGTCAAGGGCAAAATAAACATTATTTCATCCGGAGGTACTGGAACCGGGAAAACAACTACTTTGAATGTTCTTTCCTCTTTTGTTCCAAATGATGAAAGAATAATCACCATAGAAGATGCTGCAGAACTCCAATTAAATCAGGACCATGTTCTAAGGCTGGAAGCGAGGCCGCCCAATATTGAAAATGAGGGAGAAGTGACTATAAGGGACCTGGTCAGGAATTCATTGCGTATGAGGCCCGACAGGATAATTGTAGGTGAAGTAAGAGGTGGTGAAGCACTTGACATGCTCCAGGCAATGAATACCGGCCATGACGGAAGTCTTAGTACGGTCCACTCCAATTCTCCAAGAGATGTTCTCTCAAGACTGGAAACGATGGTCCTTATGGCGGGGATCGACCTTCCTATAAGGGCCATAAGGGAACAAATATCCTCTGCAGTAGATCTTATAGTCCATATGAATAGATTAAAGGACGGTACCAGGAGATTTGTTAATATAACAGAGGTACAGGGCATGGAAGGAGATATCATTACCCTGCAGGATTTGTTTAAGTTTGATTTTTCCATGGGATTTGATGAGGAAGGAAAGTCAAGGGGTATCATTAAATCTACCGGTCTGAAGCCAAGATTTTTAAACAGGCTTCATGATATTGGGATTGATGTGCCATCAGAAGTATTTGAGCCATAGATAAAAGGACTCTCATATTTGAAGTCTTATTCTATGTGACATTTTATAGATATATTTAAGATATAGAGGTAAATGATCTTAAAAGGTATAAAAAAAATATTTGTGGTGCTATCAGTGATGATGGTCGTTTTTGGGTCGCCGGCACTTTTAATTGCGCAGGAGTCATCAGGTATAATTATAAATGAAACAGATATTGATGATTATCCTGAGGTGGATTTATATATTAGTTTTGAGGAAGGTTCAGCGCTTGGAGCACTGGATCTACAGCAGGAAGATTTTAGTGTTTTTGAAAATAGTGAAAAAGTCCAGGATATCCTGGCTGAAAGAATTGCTGTTATCAGTGATCCGATCGGCGTGGTCCTGGTGATAGACACAAGCGGCAGCATGAAAGGAAAACCCATTGAGGATGCTAAAAGTGCGGCACTTGTCTTTATGAATGAGATGCGTAAAGTCGATGAATTTGCTATTGTCGGTTTTGCAGATGAAGTAACCACATACTCCAATTTTACATCAGACCGGCAAAAACTTGCAGAATCCATTAGCCAGATAAACGCAGAAGGGGAAACTTCATTATTTGATGGATTATATATATCATTAAATCAGTTTAAGGAAAGACAGGATTTACAATATAAATATGCCATAGTACTTTCTGATGGTACCGATACTGTAAGCAAATTAAGTACCCGGGATGTAATCTTAAAAGCTCAAACAGATAAGATCACGATATATTCTATTTCACTGATGTCCTATGATTATAATCCTACAGACCTCAAAGATATTTCCAATAGTACAAATGGGGAACTTCTTATTGCAGCAGATTCCGGTCAGTTAAAGGAGCTTTATAGCATAATCTCCCGCAAGATCAGGAATCAGTACAGGATATCATATACCAGTCTATGGCCGAACACAGAGATCATAGACGTGGAGGTAAGTATTGAAAAATCCGGATTATCCGGTTCTAAAGGGACAGATTATGAAAACCCTTATTATGCCCCGGCTCCGACGGAAATTATCAAAAGCAGCACGTCGCCCTTCCTATATTTATTTGACAGATGGTGGGCAAAATATACCATATATGGTGCGATCTTTTTAGGGATCACCCTGTTTCTCTATATTTTGATAATGATAATAATTCCAAGAAAAAAGGTGCTTAAAGGCAAAACCGAGATCTATGGATATAAGCCTGCAGAGATGAATATAGAAGATATAATAAAAGAGAGAAAGGGAAAAATCAGGTTTTTTGACCGGATAGTGATTCTAATATCAAGATTATCCACAAAGAGGGGTTTTGGTGAAGTATTCGAGACAAGACTGCAGAGGGCAGGAATGTCAATAAGCAGCTCTGAATTTATTACCATTCGTATCATTTCAATTATTGTAATCAGCCTGGGAGTCTATTTTTTAACCGGAAGTTACCTGCTTACATTTTTAATTCTGGCAGCAATTGTCCTGCTTCCTTTTCTTATCCTCAATTTAAGAATAGCCCAGAGGTTAAGGAAGTTTCATGACCAGTTACCGGATACCTTACAGCTGATAAGTGGTTCACTGAAAGCCGGTTATAGTTTTAATCAGGCACTCAGCATGATAGTAGAAGAGACCACCCCTCCGACTTCAGATGAATTCAGGAGGGTGCTAAGTGAAATAAGGATGGGATTACAGGAAACCGAAGCCCTGGAAAATATGGCTAAAAGAATAGAAAGCGAGCATTTTGAATGGGTGGTAATGTCAGTTAACATTCAAAGGGAAGTCGGCGGCAATCTGGCAGAAGTCATGGAAATAATAGCCAATACTATAAGGGAGAGGGATACAGTAATGAGACAGATAAAATCATTGACCTCTGAAGGACGTCTGTCTGCATATATTTTGATCGGTCTTCCCATTGTACTGGCCATTGCATTGAGTCTACTAAATAGGGAATATATTAGTCTTCTGTATACTTCCTTACCAGGTCTGGTAATGATCGGAATAGCGGTAATAATGATGGTTATAGGGATATTCTGGACATTAAAAATAATAAGGGTTGAATATTAAGATAATGCATAAAATCTATAATACAAGGTTTATGATGATAATAAGAAGAATTTTTAATAGGTGGTAGGATAAATGTTATTTTATATAGTCATAGGGA
>JALHTA010000254.1 GCA_022865545.1 Actinomycetota bacterium
TATCAATTGATGAGCTACTGCCGATTTCTAAATCATATGGCTATAGCCATCTTCCTATTGTAAGTTTTATTACTGGTATGGCAATTATGATCTTAAGCCTAATACTATTAAAATAGATCAGTTCTTCTTTAACTTACCCATAACTGGAAATCTTTTTAGCCTAATCTGATTGATATGTACATATAAATATTATTGAATACTAAAAATAAAAGTAAACTTGATATATTAAACATAATTAGTTTTGTAGAATTTATTTTTATTTTTATATAGTAAATCAAAGTCATAAGAATAGTAATGAATGGTAAAAGAGAAAAATATCCATTTATTTTATAATCAATAAATTTACTGGTAATTTCTATAAAAGAAATAACAAATAAATACATGGTACCTATCAAATTGATAATCAACATAATTAGATAACCTGTTTTTCGTCCGAAGTTTGAAATTAAATTCTTCTTATTTGCATATCTATCTGCTTCAAAATCTGGTATTTCGACATTTAATGCAAATACAAAACTATATATTGCAAAAGGTATAGTAAAGACAAACAAACCAAAGCTTAAATTATTTGATAAAACAATATAACCTGCGATAGGTAGGGCAATACCCAGATTAATAATTATTGCAAGTTCACCCAAGTTTCTATATGAAAATTTTATTGGTGGGGCACTATAAAACCATCCAATTATATTGACCAAAATTATTATTATCAAAAAAATATAATTTATTTTAAAAATTAAGGTAAAAATAGTTGCTATAATTAAAGATAGTGTTGTTAAACTTATTGCAAGCAATTTGGAGATATATTTAAGTTCGGGATTATCAACAAGAACCTTGCTCCCACCAGAAAAAATTGTAGGTTTACT
Source organism: Actinomycetota bacterium (assembly GCA_022865545.1). Taxonomy (GTDB): domain Bacteria; phylum Actinomycetota; class Humimicrobiia; order Humimicrobiales; family Humimicrobiaceae; genus M55B120. The sequence goes on from JALHTA010000254.1 coordinate 867, forward strand.
CTTTTTATCAGATTCCAGATCATAATAATCATTGCTGTATGATACAGAAAGTTGGGCGAAAAATAATGGAAGATACCCTAAGATGAATTTCTTTGTTTCAAAATCTGAACCTGATAAAACGGAGAGCAATGAACCGCTTAAATATATTAAAAACCCAGGTATTGTAAAATAAATTCTTCCAAGTTTTATGATTTTTATTAATTTTCTCAATTAAGGCAATATTATAATAATGATGTTTTTTAATATTTTTTAAATATTGACTTTTATGGTATCGCCCTCAATTTTAACTTCATAAGAAGGCTCTTTCTTTGTTTTAAGTTTTAAGAAGCCTATTTTTGGTCCTGAAACGCTTTCACCTGTTGTAATATCAAATTTTGATCCATGCCTTGGACATGTAACTATTTTCCCATCTAGTTTACCTTTCGAAAGGTCTCCACCCATATGAGTGCACTTTCCTCCAATTGCATAATATTTCCCGTTATAGTTAAAAACCAGTATATTATTACCTTTTATTATATAAGCTTTCATTGTTCCTTCAGTTATCTCACTTGTTTTTCCAACTTCTAAATATTCCATTTTTACCCTCTTTCTAAATAATATGGTATTAGATTTTGCTATTATGTCTTAATTATCATAAATCCTTGATTTTACTCCATTATACTACTACTGATAATAATCTTGACATTGATTATCACAGAATTTTTATGTAATCTTTATTTAAGAAAACTTTGATTAATTATATTTTATTGTTTTTATATTAATTCTTATGAATGAAAAGCTAAATAAATACCGTGACTTTTTAAAAGATAAGGTACGTCTGACAATAGATTTTACTAAAACGGATCAGAGCCTTGGAATAGCGGTACCTCCAATAGAAAAACCCTATGGGAATA
>JALHTA010000003.1 GCA_022865545.1 Actinomycetota bacterium
ATTATCACCTGAATAATATATTACATAACTTAATTATGTAAATAAATATGCTAATAAATATTCATAAGGCCTTTTGGGATTACCAAAGTAACAAACATAAATAATTACCAGTATTTACCATGATTTAATTTCTGAAATACCTGCCCGCATTCAAATATTATCCACAAGGCAGATTCCTTTATATCAGAAAATATCTACAAGGTCGAAACAGCTCCATGCTCTGGGGATGTCTTATGACAAGATAGTTGAGGAGTTAGATACAAGTGAGGCTACTATTTTTAAGGCATGTAAATATAATACACAAACTGAAACTATAACTTATTTAGGTAAAAGGATCATACCACCTGTAATTGCCGGATCTTCTTCAACTCAGAATCCTTTTCTGATCTTTCCTCTTCTATGTCATAATCATTCTGCAGACCCAGCCAGAACTGAGGAGTATTACCAAAAAATTTGGCCAACCTCAGAGCGGTATCTGCGGTTATCCTTCTTTTATTATGAATTATCTCAGAAATACGCGTTTGATCAAGATGTGTTTCTTTTGCAAGCCTATAGGCAGAAATATTTAGAGGTTCCAAAAACTCTTCTTTTAAAATCTCGCCTGGGTGGATATTTTTTAGTTTTTTCATTACACTTTTTCTCCAATCTTTTTAGTGATAATCAGTGATCTCAATATTATAGCAATCATTGTTTTTCCACATAAAACATATACGCCACTGATTATTTATTCTTATACTATACTGCCCCCTTCTATCTCCTTTCAGCTTTTCAAGTCTATTTGAAGGGGGTATCCTCAAGTCACTTAAATCATAAGAGTTGTTTAACATCCTTAACTTTTTTCGTGCAATATTTTGGATGTCACTTGGATACCCTTTCGAGAAATTACCCTGCCAGATCTTTTCAGTCTCTCTGGAATTAAATGACTTTATCATAATATAAATATAATGGGTTACGGTACTAATGTCAAGCAATACTATCTTGGAACATTTATATTAAATTTATAGGAATTTGTTTCTGTATAAGCCTTCTATAAACTGCTAAAAATGGACATATAAAGATCATCGGATTCCTAAAGCATCAGCAGCCATGACACAGCTCCCCATTAGAATCCAGATTTTTAACTTGGCGGAGAGAGTGGGATTCGTTCTTCCGTCTCACTTCGTTCGCTGCAGAGACGCAGACTCCCTCGCATTCGCTCAGTCCGTCTTTTCAGAACCTGTGGTAACATGGATCCACCATGTTACCACTAACTTACTCTACCATGCCCAATGTCAAACTGTAGTTAACTGGCGGAGAGAGTGGGATTCGAACCCACGGTACTGCTGTTAAGGCAGTACACTCGATTTCGAGTCGAGCGCCTTCAACCGGACTCAGCCATCTCTCCTTATTATTTATACCTGGGATAGATTATAATAGATCCTGGCTTTCATAAAGAGATATTTATAAAAAAGTATCCCTCTTTAGTTTATTATAAAATATTTTGTCCAGCCTGGGACTGTCCTTCATCTTTTCAGTAAATATAATAGCTTTGCCGGGACAATTATGGACACATTTTAAACAGAACTCACATTTGCCTGTATTAATTAATGGAAAATCTTTTCCTTCTGACCAACAATTTCTTTTCCCATAATCAAAATCCGGACAAATTTTAAGTAGATCAACTTCACAATGACTCGATAACCTGTCCTTTAATATCTCGCTGACCGTTCGTGTGCTTCCGGATCCAGAATGGTAGATTATTAGGATTTTCTTTTGAATGCTCATGTTTTTATGAATTCATTACATTGGCGGAGAGAGAGGGATTCGAACCCTCGAAGCAGCTTACGCCACTTACACGCTTTCCAAGCGTGCGCCTTCAACCACTCAGCCATCTCTCCGGCAAAACAGTATTATAGCACAGTAAAAGTAAAAAATTGTATTACAATTTATTTTTTGGAGTCTATCTTTAGTAACCGTTATTAATAGACTTTCTATTAGCTTCCAGAAAGGATCATTACCGCTGGATCAATAGTCTTTTCATCAATCGCCAGAAAGAATTATCACGCCTAAACCAGTAGTATTCCGCAAGCTATCCTGGTTACCGGCCCCCTTAGCCTGATCATACTGTTCTTATCAATAGATACTTCAAGGGTCCCACCAGGCATATGGACATTTACTTTATTATCCACCATATCTTTCCTGTTAAGAACAGATACGACTCCACAGGAACTGCTACCCGAAGCCAGCGTATAGCCTGCACCTCTTTCCCATATTTCAATCATTATATTCTCTCTATCAATGATCTGGGCAAATTGAACATTTATTCGGTTGGGAAACATAGGATTGTTTTCAATAAGCGGACCAATTTTCTTTATATCAATACTATCCAGATTATCTACCATAAAAACAGCATGCGGATTTCCAATTGCAACTGCTGAAAAGATGAGTTCTCTTCCTTCAATAAATATCGGCATATCAAAAGTCTCTTCCCCGTCAAATTTAACCGGAATAGAATCAGGAGTAAATGAAGCATTTCCCATTTCAACTAAAACGTTTTTCACATCATTTTTCCCCCGCACTGTTTGAATCTCGCACTTGACCACAGATCCACTAACTTCTATGCTAAATTTTTTCTTAACGGTAAATTCCATACCGTAAAGATAGTCTGCAAATATCCTGATACCATTGCCGCTCTTCTCTGCTTCACTTCCATCTGGATTATATATCCTGAGTCCGAAATCAGCTTTGTTGGAATCTGTGAACACTAGAAGACCGTCTGCGCCTATTCCGTAATTCCTATTACATATCCTCTGTATCTTCTCTTTTGTGAGTTTAGAATCAATAGTTTTTGAATTAAGCACAATATAATCATTGCCAAGACCATGACTTTTAAACCAGCCATTCCGGGCCCTGACAATATCTGTATTTTTTACCTTTTTAGTTTTCACCGGGTTAAATTCCTTTATTGATTACTGTAATACAAATTAAAATATTATGATATTTATTTATTGTACTATAGAATATTGGGCGACTAGAAGAATTATCTGGAAAATATTTCTTTTTATTGCTATAAATATATTTCCATATCTAATTGTGTCTCAAAATAAAGCTGGAGGAGCTTTTATGGATCAGGTAAAGAACGATAAATTTTATATAGATGACTTATCATGTGAGGACCTTATTGCAGAATTTGGAAGTCCCCTCTATGTATATAATGGACAGACCTTCAGGGAAAGATTCAACTCACTGGCAAATGCTTTTGACTATCCAAAAATAAGGATCTATTATGCATGCAAGTCGAACACCAATCTTAATGTTTTAAAAATTTTTAAAGAGCTTGGAAGTTATATAGATACAGTATCTCCTGGTGAGATATTCAGTGCCCTAAAAGCTGGTTTTAAACCAGAGAAGCTCCTGTTTACTCCAAATAACCCAACACCAGAAGAGATGAAATATGCAACCAGCAATAATGTGATGGTTACGATAGGCTCACTTTCTATTATCGAGGAATATGCAAAGCTTGGCGGCAGCGATGATATATGTATCAGGGTGAATCCAGATATCGGCTTCGGCCATCATGATCACTGCATAACGGGTGGACCTAAATCCAAATTTGGCATTTATTTTGACCAGATGGGTAAGGCAAAGGACCTTGCATTAAAACTAGGACTCAATATTAAAGGTATTCATTCACATATCGGTTCAGGGATACTGGAAGTCGCTCAGTTTATAGAAGCTATGGATATGGTCTTAAATACTGCTAAATCAATAGAGGGCCTGGACTTCATCGACTTCGGAGGAGGTATCGGGGTCCCCTATAAGCCTGGAGAAAAACCCTTTGATCTTG
>JALHTA010000255.1 GCA_022865545.1 Actinomycetota bacterium
AGATGGAAGCCCTCCCCATATTGTTATATTGTCACCAAAGCTGTCCCTTACCTGTTTTAGACTGAGACTTGTCATGGGTTTGGGACATATGGAATCTGCCACATCAATATCTGCATCCAGATACTCCTGAATCAGTCCCTTGTTTTCCCCATCAGTATGGGTAAGGAGATATTTGCCTCTTTTGTGGGCAAGCTTAGAATACTTCTTAAGATAGGGTGTAATGTGCTGCTTAAAGAATGCAGGCCAGGTCAGAAAACTGTCATAGTTTGCCCCCAGAAAGATTATTTCCGAATGGCTGGCAATCGAGATTGAAAGTACTTTATCATAAAAAACCCCGATCTTCTCTGAAAGCTCCAGCAGTCCTTTTTCATTGTCATTGAGTTCATAGATAAATCTCTCGAAAGACATTAGCTCTTTCATTATATGATGCATGGGTGAGCCCGGAAGCATACCGAAGGCTACACATACACCGTCTTCTCCAACATAATCCATATGTTCCTTAAAGTTCTTCTTATTTTCTTCTACCTGGATATTTTCGAATATATACCCTACTGCCTTAAGATCATTTGAACTTTTTATTGAATGCTTTGTGGTATGGCCCAGGGAAGCTCCATCGGATTTCATTCTCCTGGTGTAGAGGGTCTCTGTGGTGATCTTGCCATAAGGGGTATTAAATGCTGTGGTTGTCCTACCCTCCCTATCTGTATCGAATTCAAATTCTACGCTACCTAATACAATCCTGTAAGGGTTGCTTTTCAGGTCATATATCCCCAGTCCCTGGAGAGCTATGCTTCTTTTTTCCAGGAAATTCCTGAAACCAGGGACCACTGAGTGGAAGCCCACTCCCAGGTCCCTGGTTATCTCTATAAGGCTTGATCCCCTGTATTTTTCAGGCAGGGTATTGTTTATTTTATTGGACGAATACCAGAGGTCCAGCCTTGGTACAAAAGGGATATGGTCAACCGGTTTTCCCATTATGGTGTTTAATATTCTCTTTCTGTAGTCCATCTAGGTATTCTTCCTTCTGCTTTCTTTTATCTCTTTAAACCTTGAATATCCCTCTTCCCAGTAAGCCTTATCCTTAGGAAAGTATTTTTTTATTACTATAGACCTTGATATTATCTCCCTGCCTTCGGCAAGGTCCTTGATATCCCCCCCTGCCTTAAGCTGCATGATAAGGTTTCCCATGGAAGCCGCCTCGGCAGGACCGGCAAGTATGGCCATCCCGGTGGTGTTAGATATTAGCTGGCATAATAAACTGTTATATACGCCACCGCCTATCATATGAAGAGCTTCGATCTTTATACCGGTAAAAGCTTCCAGTTCCAACAGGTATTTTTTGACCGTAAAAGCAAGGCTTGCCAGTATTATGTATGCTGTCTCTCCTATAGTTTCCGGCACTTGTTGGCCGGAATCCCTGCAAAAACCTGTGACAAGGTTCAGCATATCCTGGCTTCCAGATGCAAATGCCGGGTCCTCAATATCTATTATGGCCTGTATTGGTCCCGATTCCCGGGCAAGTCCTTCGATCTCCTCCCAGCTGAATTCTTTATTATGGATATTGTTCCACTTTTTCCTGCATTCCTGCAGTATCCATAACCCGGCAGAGGTGTTTTTAGCAAAGAAATTAGAACCTGATGCTCCACCTTCATTACAGAATCCATTCTCTACTACACCATCTTTTATTATCTTTTTTGGTGTCTCAATTCCCAGGATAAACCATGTACCGGTACCCAGAAAGGCCCAGTTTTTACCCTTTGCCGGCACCCCGGCTACTGCAGACGCGGTATCATGGGAAGCACATGTAGATACATTAAACGGCTTTATGCCCAGCTCGCTGCATACATCTTTTGATATCATGGAAGCGTATACGCCTGAGTCAAGTATTTCTGGCATGATCTCTTCATTTAATCCTACAGTGTCCATTATTCTTTCACTCCAGGTCCCTGTCATGTAATCAAGCATCAGGGAACCGCTGGCAATAGAATATTCTGTAAAATGCCGGCCTGTAAGGAAATAATTAAATAGATCTGGCATCATAAGGAATTTTGATGTGTTTTCTATTATATAGGGAAAATTTTGCCTGAGATAATAGAGATAAAATGGTGCAGCAACTAATAATGGATTCCATCCAGTTATCGTAAATATTTCTTTTATGCTGAGCTCTTTGTGGAGGGCTTTAAGGACTGGATCGCTCCTTCCCGGGTCCCTATAATGAAGGGGGTTAAATATCATCCTGCCGTCCCTTCCAATAAGGGAAAAATCGACATTCCATGTATCGATTGCCATGGAAATTATGTCGCTTCCGCCGGCAGCCTTTAATATACCTTTTTTTATCTCCCGGTAGATATTCAGGTAATCCCAGTATAATGAACCGCCAGCTATTACAGGAATGTTCTCAAACCTGTGTACCGGGGCCATGTCTATAGTATTTCCGTCAAAGGAACCCCTGACTATCCTGCCATTACTTGCTCCAAGATCAGTTATTATGTAGTTCTTATTTGCCATAGAACACCATGTTTACAATATATGAATTGATCTACTATTAAATCAATCAAGTTCCAGTTTGCCATTATTATATTTACCATATTTTTTAACAGTATCTATATATGTGGTAACATTTTTGGCTGGCATGTCGTCATGCAGACTGTGGTCCGAAGAAATAATATAGCCGCCATCTTCTGCACCTTCCCTCAAGCACCTCAAGGTCTCTTCCCTGACATCTTCGACTGTCCCGCTTACCAGTACCTTTTTATTATCAATATTACCTATGGGACAAAGGACTCCCTTATACTTTTTCTTTACTACCTTAAGGTCCATTGTGGCCGCCTTCTCTACCGGATGGTATGCATCCACTCCTGTCCCTGCTATATCATCAAGTACCTCCCATATATTACCATCATTATGCATTATTATAGGAAAACCCAGTTCTTTTATGGCAGATACAAGTCTTTTGTATGGACCGATAAAAAACTCCCTTAGATATGCTGGAGATATAAGAAGGCTTTTTGACATCCCCCAGTCATCTGCAATCAGGAAAGCATCAAATCCCTTTATGCCTGCAGCCTTATTTACCTGCGCAATACTCCAGTCAATAAAGTTATTACACATATCATGTACAAGTTCAGGATCATCTATAAAATTAAAGGACAGTTTATCTATACTTGATAAAAACCAGCTAAGCACTGAGACCGGACCCCTTATACAGCTTATTACAGCCTTATCCTGGGAATTGGAACCTATGGCATCATTTAACTGCTTAAAGCGCCACTCTTCTTCAGGATCAGGCATTGTATAGTTTTCCCAGTCTTTCCTGCCCGAAATCGGATTTTCTATCTGGGATGTTATTGGCCAGCCCATTTTGTCATAGACTATTCCCCAGTCATCTGTATATGTTTCGCCACTAGTCTCAAAGAACTCTACCCCGCAGTAGCCTCCAAGAAATACAGGCACTCCGTCTATTCCCAGTTTATTGGCTATCTTTACGGCAGCTTTACCGTCATAAAGCCTTGTCCTGTATCCTATAAAGGCTTCCTGGAGTCCCTGGCCAAACGGAAACTCAAAGATCGGTACCCTGTCTGGTGTCCCCCTTTTTAATGCTGTCAGGAATCTTTCTCTGGAAGTCATGTCTCTACCGGAATTCATTTTTTCTCCTTGATTATGTTATAAAGCTGCAATCAAATTAATAATGTTTATTAACTTGCTTTCTTTATATCAATACCTTCAATTGGAAAATATTTTAACCCATGAGCTTCTGCAACTGGCATGCAGGTGACCTTACCTAAATAGGTGTTTAGTCCCTTTGCCAGAACTCTATCTTCGGTAATCGCCCTTTTTAAACCTTTATTTGCTATATCAGCAGCATATTTAAGTGTCGCATTTGTAAGTGCCAGTGTTGAAGTCTTTGGAAAAGCTCCTGGCATATTAGCGACACAATAATGCACAACTCCTCCTATTTCAAATGTGGGATCAGAATGAGTGGTCGGCCTGCTTGTCTCAATGCATCCTCCCTGGTCTATACATACATCGATTATCACTGTCCTTGGCTTAAGTGATTCTACTGTCTTTCTCGAAATGATCTTTGGTGCCCTTGCCCCGGGTATATATACTGCGCCTATTATTACATCTGCTTCCCCTATAGACTCAAAAAGATCATGCGGGCTTGAATAGAGGAGGTGTATGTTTTTTTCTACATGTCCTTCAAGGCTTTTTAGTTTTTCTATATTTATATCAAACAGCTTTACATCTCCTCCCATACCTGAACAGATCTTTGCAGCTGATGCTCCTGCGCTTCCCGCACCTATTACGACAATTTTAGCAGGAGCCACTCCGGTAAGGCCCCCGATAAGTTTTCCGCTTCCTCCCCTGTTTATATCAAGATACTGGGCAGCCAGCTGTCCTGCCATCTTTCCCGCTATCTCGCTCATCGGGGCAAGTAAGGGGAGTTCCCCTTTTTCTGTCTCCATAGTCTCGTAGGCTACCGAGATGACTTTTCTATCCAGCATAGCCTGTGTAAGTTCTTTATTGGAAGAGAAGTGAAAATATGTAAAGACTATCTGTCCTTCCTTAAATAGTTTGTATTCGGAGGGTAAAGGTTCCTTTACCTTTATTATCATCTCTGAGTCTTTAAAAAGCCTGACTTTATCTTTTATTATTTCTGCTCCAGAAGCAATATAGTCATCGTCGGTATATCCGCTGCCGATCCCAGCTCCAGTTTCTATTAGGACCCTGTGACCCGAACTACTGAGAAGATCTACCCCTGATGGAGTTATCCCGACTCTGTATTCATCCTGTTTTATCTCTTTTGGTATTCCGATTATCATTATCCTCCCATCACCTTTAAAAAATTCCTTTGCCGACCCTGAGGCATCGGACGTATATATCTCTATCCCGTATCTGTCTGCAAAGTCACGTGTGACCGGCGCTACCCCTACGGCTAATTTTACCTTTCCTTTCTAATTCATTGGACCTATTTAAATTTAAATAGCATTGCCGCATTATTATAGAAGATATCTTCCTTGTCGGAATCCGGGATATCTGAAGCTATGACATTTGCAATATGGTACCTTATATCCATCATGGGCATATCTGTACCAAAGAGGGCTCTACCCCTGCCTGCCCTGTTGATCATATTTTTAAACACTGGCGGGTAGAAGCAGTCTCCAGAAAAATCCATATATAAAGTCTCATGCTTTCTTGCCAGTTCTATTACTTCATCGTAGAAATCTATCTTTCCCCCTGAATGGACAAGGATCACCTTAAGTCCCGGAAAGTCTTTTAGCACATTTTCAAGAAGCAGCGGGTTTCCGTATATCTGTTTTGGATTTTCGGTATAGGGACTCCATGTATGTGCCGATACTGCAAAATCATTTGCTACCGCGTATTCCCATAATGGATAATACTTTCTGTCATCAAGATAAAGTCCTGATCCTACGGACCAGACTTTTACCCCAATAAAATTTATCCTGGGCCTGTATTTTTCTATTATCTCAAGGGATCTCTCCGGTTGATTACCGTCATATACCAGCTGCCAGCAGATAAAGTCACCATATATTTCCTGGATTTTCAGGATCTCTTCTATCTGGGCCCAGGAGTCCCCGAATATGCCGATTATATGCGAGCATATTGCTTTCTTAACATTAAACCTTTTTTCAAGTTCGATCACTCTTTCATCACTGTGCTTGTAGTATAAGACATTTCCAGACACTCCCAGATGCATATGAGAATCGATTATCTTAAATTTTTTTAACTCTTGTTCTATATTTATCTTAGCCAATCTCTATACCCCCTATGATCTTTTCCAGATTACCTGATACTATATTCTTTTTATCGGATTCACTTATGTCTGCCAGGATTATCCTGTTTGTATTTATCTCTATAGGAAGGTTTGGGTAGCCTGTGCCGAATACAAGCCTCTTTGAGCCAAACTTTTCCACATAATGCTCTATCTGGTCATAAAGGAGCAGCCCGCTTACTTCAAGATAAAGGTTCTCGAATCTTTCCAGAAGCGGAAAATAGAACCTGCTAAACATACACTGCTTAAGGGTGGTCTCAAGTATCAGGGGCATATCCTTATTTTCGTCAAGGACACGTTCAAGGACATCGATATCGAAATATTTATGTCCTGTTATATCAAGTTGTTTAAGGTCCAGCATCACAGGGAATTTTTTCTCTGAAAGTATATTAAATATTTTTTTCATATAATAATCATTTAGATAGAATAGCTGGCTCCTGGGAAATACCCTGAAAAGCCTGACATTGTTTTTATATGCTTCTTTGAGATATTTGTTAAAATCATAGGTGAAATAAGCATCAGGATTAAGCACAAAACTATAGTAAAGACCTTCGATCTCATTGGAAAGACCGGTTGCTAGCAGTTTATCATTACCTGTATTCCAGTCATAGCTAAGTGC
>JALHTA010000256.1 GCA_022865545.1 Actinomycetota bacterium
AATAGGATCGAATTTGTGGATTATGATTATAGGGGATACTGGGAGCAGAGAGGATGGTCAGATTATGCCGGAAGGGACCGTCCTGAAGAAAGATATGATTGAGCACTCTAAAAAAATATATCATTATTAGCTCTTTTGTCACCATTGGAATTAATTGTATTATTGTCAGGGAGGTAGAAGCATGGGAACTGTAATAGTCATTCTGGGAATAACCACTTATTCACTATTTGCACTGACCATATTGTTTTTGATATTACTGCGGGTAAAGACAAAAAGGGTCTTTTACCGGCTACATAAGACTTTTGCAATAATAGCAATATCTTTTGCCACCATACACGGTATTATGGCTGCATTGTATTTTATGGGATTTATTTAATTCATATTTAAGCAAGCTGAAATAGAAAAATACCGGTGATGAAAGATAAAACAATAAGAAACAAACTATCTGCCTTCTTTCCCATCCTTCTTGTGGCCTGCCTGATAATGGCCCCTATCACTGCCTGTAATCCGCTGGAAACCAGCGGCTATTTTGGTCCGGAAGGCCAGGGAGAGGCATTAATAAAATCTGAGAGAACAGGACTTCAAGCACTTTCTGATATTCCTTATTACCAAGTAAATATCGAAGTAGATTTTGACGGGGGAAGTTATAAGGGGAGTGCAAAAATAGACTATGTAAATCTAGAACAGACCGTTCTTGAAAGTCTATATTTTCGCCTATTTCCCAATGGGGGAGGTATATATGGAAGCGGTTTTTTAAAGGTAGAGTCTGTGATGGTTGACGGTGAAGAAGCCATTACCGTATTGTCTACCGGTGACAGCGTCATGGAAGTGGTATTAACGGAGGAATTGTCCATGGGAGAAAGCATTGAGATCGAACTTGATTTTAATGGCAAAACTTCCGGAGAGGCTGAAATGGACTATGGCATTCATAATACCATGGGTGGCGTAATGACTCTTTCGGGATGGTACCCTATCCTTGTAGTTTACGATGATGAGGGATGGAACTTAAATCCTGTTACAAATATTGGTGATTCAGTATATAGTGACACAGCTTATTATGATATAGAACTGATTGCTGATAGAGATCTTAAATTAGCTTCCACGGGAGTAATCATTGAGAAAGAAGATACCGACGATGAACAAATAAAATACAGGATGACAAGTGGTCCATCCAGGGACTTTTTCATAGTGCTTGGCAGGGATTTTGAGGTTTTAAGCACTGAGTACGACGGAACAAGTATAAGTGCCTATTATCTGACTGGTCATAAAGACTCGGCAAAGAAAACCCTTGATATCGCAAAGGGAGCCCTGGAGACTTTCAATAAAAAATTCGGTAAATATCCTTATACGGAAATGGATCTTGTAGAGCTACCTGTTGACAGATCGATAGGAATAGAGTTTCCGGGTATTATGCTAATAGGCACCCCGGTATTTGGTAATGGGATATTTACATCACATGAGATAGCACATCAGTGGTGGTACAATCTGGTGGGAAATGATGTACTGGATGAGCCATGGCTTGATGAGGCGCTTACTTCATATTCGTCAATAATCTATTTTGAATATAATACTCCCGAACCTGAACACCAGGGTGTATTGGATTATTTTGAGTCAGAATATAAAAATAATCTTGAAGCAGGTAAAGACGATATGGTCACAGGATCACTGGATTATTTCGAAGAACTAGGGGGCAGTCATTATTACCAGATAGTGTATGTCAAGGGAGCATTGTTTTTCGATGCACTCAGGGAAACAGTTGGTGATGAGATATTTTTTAATGCTTTGCAGGATTACTTCGGGCAATATAAATACGGAATTGCTTCATCTGAGGATCTTCTTGATCTGTTTGAAGAGGTTTCAGGAGTGCAGCTAGATGATCTCTACCAGGAATGGCTGTATGGGAAGTAGGGGATACCAGAATAGGTATTCTATCAGATTAAATGACTTAGTGAGCACAGAACTTGGCAACTGGCACAATTAACAATAGACAATAAAGAAAGAGGTTTATATGTTCGAATGGGTAAGTAATCCGGAATCGTGGATCGCTTTAGGTACGCTGATAGCGCTAGAGATCGTACTGGGGATAGACAATATCATATTCATATCAATTCTTGCCGGCAGGCTACCTGCCAATCAAAGAAATAAAGGCAGGCAATTGGGATTGGTCCTGGCTATGTTGACCAGATTGGCTTTGCTTTTCGGCATTGCCTGGATAATCGGTCTGGTTGAACCATGGTTTACTGTTTTTAATAATGAAATATCTGGCAGGGATATAATTTTAATAGTCGGTGGTCTTTTTCTTCTGGGCAAGTCAACACATGAAATACATGCTAACTTAACAAAAACTCATTCAACTAAAGAAGTTTCTAAATATACCAGCTTTTTCTCAGTATTAGCACAGATTGCAATATTGGATATTGTTTTTTCTCTTGATTCAGTAATAACTGCAGTGGGACTTGTAGAACATTTATCAATAATGGCAATAGCTATCGTATTATCTGTAGGGGTTATGTTATTTACTGCAAGACCGATCAGTATTTTTATAAAAAATAATCCTACTATTAAAATGCTTGCGCTGTCATTTCTCCTGATGATCGGTTTCACCCTGATAGCAGAAGGATTTGATGTGCATGTTCCGAAAGGATATATTTATTTTGCAATGGCCTTTTCTATTGTGGTAGAGGTTTTAAATATGAAACTTCTAAAAAGAAAAGAAAAAAAAGATAGCTAAACGGATTTTATTAAGTGCTTTGCCTTAAAAAGTTTTTCTTGTGTAAAATATTTTATGATAGAAAAAAACAATACTTGTATAAAATGTAAGAAAAAGTTGACCCATTTTCTAAGTAATGCTATTACCTGGTAATCCTGTATGGCATTGTACTAACTGTGAACATGAATGGAAATAATCAAAGATATGGTTATTTGGTGATTTTTAGTTAGAATTGAACTCGGCTTCTAGGCAAACTCCACAAAACACTTAGAAATAAACAACAATAATGAACTTATCCATTATCTTTAAGTATGTATATCCTACTAAAATAATAGAAATAGTAGTTGACAAATGATATTAATATGGTATCTTTTAAATCAGAGTTAATATGAAACTTATAACAAGAGATATAGATTATGCAGTTCGGGCCCTTATATACCTTGCTGATAATAAAAGCGAGGAGACAGTACCAGTACCAGAATTAGTGGATGAGCTGGGGATTACCAGGCCTTTCTTAAGAAAGATAATGCAGCTTCTGGCCAAAGCAGGCATTATCCGGTCATATAAAGGAAACAAGGGTGGATTTAGATTAATAAAAAAACCTGAAGATATTTATTTAAAAGATCTGATAGAGATCTTTCAGGGAAAATTTAGTTTAAATGAATGCCTTCTAAATAAAGGTATATGTCCCAATAAAGGTAATTGTATTTTGAAGGATAGGGTAGATGGTATTGAAGAAAAGGTAAAAATCGAGCTTGGATCTATAGATTTGAGATCTTTAATAAAAAGATAAAAAGAAAGGAAGTTAAAAATGGCAAAGAGAGAAATAATTACAATAGATGAAGAAAAATGCAATGGCTGTGGGAGCTGTGTACCTGGTTGTCCTGAGGGGGCACTACAAATAATTGATGACAAGGCAAGACTGATAAGTGATCTTTTTTGTGATGGATTGGGAGCATGTATTGGTGATTGTCCGGAAGATGCGATATCGATTATAGAAAGAGAGGCGGAACCTTATGATGAAGTAAGGGTCATGGAAAATATAGTAAAACAGGGAGAAAACACCATTAAAGCTCACCTGGATCATTTAAAGAACCATGGAGAAACAGTATTTTTAAAACAGGCAACTGATTATCTTGAAGAAAATGGAATTGATAATCCGCTTGAGAAGGAAGTTAAGGTAGATCAGGCTGCGGGAGCAGAAGCAAGCAAAGACAAGCTACCCTGTGGTTGCCCGGGTTCCAAAGTCATGGACCTCAGAGATGATGACAGGACTGATACAGCTAGCGGAGATACTGGTGTAAAACAGAAAACTGAATTGAGGCAATGGCCCGTACAGATCCATCTTGTTCCGGTCAATGCCCCGTATTTTGACAATGCAGAACTTTTGATAGCGGCTGATTGCGTACCATTTGCGTATGCTAATTTTCACAGGGATCTCCTTAAAGGAAAGATACTCCTGGTCGGCTGCCCCAAACTTGATGATGCAGGATTTTATAAGGATAAAATAACTGAAATATTTAAGGAAAATAATATAAAGTCAGTGACTATTGCACATATGGAAGTACCATGCTGCTTTGGACTAATAAAACTTGTAAATGAGGCACTCGCTGATTCAGGAAAAGATATTCCGGTTGATGATATTACAATTAAGGTAAATGGAGAGATCCGGGAAGATTAAAGATAAATCAGGACAGAATCAAATTGATTTGCTTAGTTTATACTTTAACAATAACCATAATAGGTTGAA
This sequence comes from Actinomycetota bacterium, assembly GCA_022865545.1. Classification (GTDB taxonomy): domain Bacteria; phylum Actinomycetota; class Humimicrobiia; order Humimicrobiales; family Humimicrobiaceae; genus M55B120. The sequence goes on from JALHTA010000256.1 coordinate 4,461, forward strand.
ATTAAAGCATGTTTATTATTTGCAATTTTTTCAACCTATTTTCATATTATATTCAATAACAAATTTGACATCCCTGATAAACTTGAATAGAATTTTTGCATTTGAATAATTGAAAGGTATTGGCTTGAACAAGATAGAAAAAAATATATTGGATCTTGGAAATAAAAGAATAGGACCCCTACTGGCAAAGCTTGCCATTCCGACTACTATCGGGATGCTAGCAAATAGTCTATACAATATTGTCGATACCATATTTATAGGAAGGGGAGTAGGTACCCTTGCTATAGCAGGCATAGGGATAGTATTTCCCATCCAGATCATAATCATGGCTATTGCCCAGCTATTTGGAATGGGGGCCGCATCAATGGTCTCCAGGAGTCTGGGGAAAAAGGACTACGGGCGGGCCTCCAATATTGTCGGTAATTCTTTCATTGCATCTTTTGCTCTGGGAACCTTTGCAGCAATTATGGTTTTTATTTTTCTAAACCCAATACTCAGGGTATTTGGAGCCACTGAAAACATCCTACCCTTTGCCAGGGATTATCTTTCTGTTGTGGCTTTTGGCTTCATATATTTTCCATTTCTTGTCTCCACAAATAATCTTATCAGGGCCGAAGGTGATGCCAAAAATGCTATGACAGTCATGCTTGTTGCAATCGGGATAAATATAATATTGGATCCTATATTTATTTTCACATTGGATATGGGTATCAAGGGTGCAGCCTATGCTACTATTATTGCCCAGTTTTGTGGGTTTCTATATATAGTACTTTATTATGCTCTCGGCAGGAGCTCATTAAAAATAAGAATGGTCCATTTTAGAATGAAATGGCATATATTTAAAGAGATGGTGAGCCTGGGATTTGCATCATTTATCAGACAGGTAAGCATGAGCATTCTGATAATTGTTATAAATAATTCTTTACGTGTCTATGGGGGAGATATTGCTATTGCTGTATTCAGTGTAGTAAACAGGGTAGTTATGTTTGTGACGATGCCCCTTTTTGGAATAGTAGCAGGGGTACAACCCATGATCGGTTTTAACTATGGGGCAAATAATATGGGAAGGGTGAAGGAATCCCTCAAAACCTCTGTATTGTCTACAGTGGTATTAGGTGTTGTATTCTTTATAATTTTTTTAGCTATTCCTTCAAAAATATTAGGTCTTTTTAGCACCGATATTGAACTCATCAATAATGGAATATTTCCTTTGAGGATGATAGTGCTTCTATTTCCATTTATTGGTTTTCAGGTGATAGGTGCCGGTTTTTTTCAATCAATAGGGAAGGCAAGGCCCTCCATAGTCTTATCACTCTCAAGACAGGTACTATTCTTAATACCACTGATACTGCTGCTTCCGCCTATAATGGGAATAAATGGAGTATGGATAGCATTTCCCATAGCGGATTTTCTGGCTATACTCATTACCGGGATATTGGTATACCGGGAAATAAGAAAAATAAATAATCTGCAAATGATGCCTGGAGAAGCATAGGAAACTTAATTTATTCTTATAAAATGATATCCACTACTTGAAAATACAAGAGTGTATTCGCTGTTTCTTATCTTTGAATCAAATTCTGATTTAAACGGAGGATGTTTGAAATATATATCTGAAATCAAAAATCCAAAAGTGTCCTCCTCTGCAAGACTGATCGGATCCACAAGTTCATAGCTGTCTGAATTGGACAGGATCACAAAATTATCATTTTCCAAAAAAATCTTTAACGAACTGCCCTCAAAACCCGGTAGCACCGTTATCCAGTAGTAATCAGTAATAATCTTTCCATCGATCCCATATTCCTCTTTATAATCGTAGATCTGCTGATTCAGAACAATGTCCCCTATTGTTTTTTGTTTTTCGAGCTGCTTTAGCTTTATTGTATCTCCAAAAGCTCCTACTAAAAAGATGCTTCCAAGCACTATCAGAAAGCACAGGAGGAATAGGACACGCCCGGGCCATAGTTTTATTTTGAGCGCTGGCCCCCGGATGGAAAGTCCGGGAAATTTTAACACAAAATATTCTTTTAACTTTACAAGTTTTAAGATCCTCAGTAAATAAGCCATACCATATGATGCAGAATAGGCAAGGAATGGAAAAGATACTATTATGTTCCTGTCATCATAGCTAAAAAAGAGTCCCCAGATGATTATCGAAGGGATCGTTATTCCCAGTGTAAACCATCTTGATCTCCTATTAAAAAGACTAAAGAGGGATAATGCTATAAGTATCAGGAAAAATACCGGGCTTGCTCTCAAATTTTCAGGACCGTTTGCGAGTCTCTGGATCAGTGCGGCATCGTGGTGGATGTCTACAAATAAAAACTTAAGTGAGCTGAAGTCCCTTCCCCTGGCAATATCCACTAGTTTTATAATGTACCAGTAAAGACCTAGCAGCATGACGAATATGTAACTTAAGATTTTTATAATGGTCTTCCCAGGACTAAAAGCTTTACGGTTTTTGATCATTAGCCAGATAAGCCATATAACTGAGAATACAAGTATTATAAATCCTGCTTGCTTTGTAACAGCAGCAGCAGTGGCAAATAATAATATCACTATATTATTAGAATCAGGATCATCAGGGTCTGTTATTAAAATTGCATAGAAAGCAGCCATAGAGAAAAAAGCGACTGCAAAGTCGACATAACCTGAATTAATATAAGGGAAGCTGTATAGAAGGGAAAGAGCCGAAAAGAAAAAGATGGATAAAATAAAGACTTTATTCTTTTTTACGAGATAAAGGTCATAAAAGGTAAAAAGTATAAATACAGCAAAGAGCGGCATTATCGATTTTGCTGCGAACTGAAGCGAATGGTCCTGCATTAATATATAGGATAGGGACCAGTTTGCGGGTATCAGCTGGGGATATAAATAGGTCAGGTCAGGGATATCGTTTAGATACCAGTCTATTGCCCAGCGGTTCCAGGAAAATACTGCATCCCAATGTGTAAAGACACTCCCAAGATTTGCAAAGAAGAAATACAGTGAACCTGCAAGGACGAGTAGGAGGGAAGCTGGAATAGCATCAAGGATAAAACTTTTGAGTCCTGATGGTATTTCAATATAAATCGTCTTTTCAATTTTCAGCCTGCCTTTTATTGATAGAAAAATAAGCAAGATAAGCTCGGCAGTCAGTATGATATAGACAGAAACCGGAGTGTATAATCCTATAAGTGTCAGGTGATAGACGATCAGGTAATTAATAAAAAGGCTAAATGCAAAACTGTATAAAATGATCTTTATGGGCGTATTGTCCTTGATCCTTAAGAATTTAAATAATATAAATCCAGGGATGAAGGTCAACTGGAAAAATGATATTACTACAAATGCTGTCATATTAATCGGATTCCTGTTCTGCGGATAACCGGTCAATTGTCCGGGTTACTTCACTTATAGGAGTGTAATCCATATTATTCTTTATAACTATTCCAACCAGCTTGCAGCCTGAGCTGAGGATGGGACTTCCGCTCTCACCTTCCGCAGCGTGATCGAACTCCTTAAAAAAATTCAGCCTGCGTTCAAAATTTCCCAGCACATATTGTGGTTTTGTGTCTTCATCATCTATAACAAGTCCAGTCCTAAGACGGGATAAGGTAAATATCGCATAATCACGGTTGTTCAGATAATCAGCTTCATAGTAAAGAAGTTCAGGATATATCCAGCGACTGCTTGTATTTGATTTAAATTTAAAATCAGTATACCTTATGCCCTCATATTCTATGCAGTGCCCGGCGGTTATTAGATAGAAATTATCTTTATAGAATATTGAAAAGGCAGTAAAATTTTTTTCTCTACCTTCTGTTTCGGGTGCAGCAGAGCCGTAAAAGACAGTTGTAAGCAATTTATTCAGGTTTCCCGTAAGGATATCATACTCGGAGAGTTGTTCATTTTGTTCTTCTGTTTCCTTCTCTAAATGAGCTATCTCGATCTTGAGGTCCTTTATCTCCTCTTCAGCAATACTTAATCTTGTCGAGCAGCCTGTTATAGCTGTCAGTGCAATAATAAGGAAGGTAAGGGTAAATATTATTTGTGTTTTTACAGATATTAAAATCTTCATATAAAAATTTAAATAATAAAATGAATTATAAGTATACTA
>JALHTA010000257.1 GCA_022865545.1 Actinomycetota bacterium
AAAGCGGATGTATGGTAGTATAGCAAAGACCTCCTCCCAGATGCATTTTTAACGCGACTGTCTTACCTTCTACCATTTCTTTTAATGGGATGGACTTTAGCATCCTGATGAATTTTGCAGGAAGAGTTGCTTCCTTATCTAATTTATCAAATTTTACTGAAGAGAATTTAACTTTGGATTTAACCATAATATTTTTACCACCATATTTCTACTTACTGACTATGACGTGCATTACAATTAACAGTCATTTCTCTGGCACGCCTGGAGGGATTCGAACCCCCAACCTTCGGATTCGTAGTCCACTGCTCTATCCAATTGAGCTACAGGCGCGCACCCAATATATTCTAATGGATTTATACATTTTTATCATCTAAAAATTCATGGATATTGGTATTTTTTTAAACGCAGTCTGCCCTATTTGGCTTTCTGATTGTCAAGATCCTCATCTTCAGCAATACCATAGAATCTATCCTTCCAGAATATTCCTTTCCCGTGTTTTGCTTGATATACTGAATTTACCGAAAGGACAGCTATGTATAACATAGATAATGGGTGAAGAAATATATCGGAAAATCTGCTTTTAAACCGGAAAGTCATCGCTATTCTTATAAATAGAATGATCGATACCTGTGAAAGTATTAGTATGTTTACGAGCAAGGGCCAATTAAAAATATATAACCCTAGCGGCAAGAAAAAAACTGGTAGCATAAACAGAAGCATAATAAACCACACTACAACTCCCAGTTTGATAACACTATAATTCATCGAGGCAAAAATAAACTTTGAAAAACCTCTTACTACGTCCTTAAATCCATTATACATCCTGCAGTATACTGTCTTTCTGCCATCAAAGACCATAAATCTGTAGCCATGTTTCTTTACCTGCTTTGATATTGCAACATCTTCGATAATATCATTTTTTATGGATCTGTGTCCGCCAATTGATTCATAAACTGATCTTTTAAAAAGTATAAATTGTCCATTTGCTATGCTTATCCTTGGACTTCTTGTCTTTCTTATCATACCTAATGGCATAAGAGCCAAAACAGCAAGATTTATAAATACCACTATCATCCTTTCATGAACTGATACCATTATCTGTTTTGGAAATACAGACAAAGCATCAAGCCTGGATGAAATCAGGGCTCCAAATGAAGCTGATATTGAATTTGGAAAATGTAATGTATCTGCATCTGTGAAAACATAGTATTCCCCGGTTGCTTCCCCGGATAATTGATGGCATGCATAGGATTTACCCTTCCATCCCCTACCAAGGGAGCGCCCCCTGATGAGTCTTATCCTCGTGTCTTTTTTTGAGAGTTCCTCTACAACCCGGCCGGTCCCGTCACTTGAATTATCATCGAGCACAAGTATCTCAAGATTGTGATAGTCCTGCTTGCTTAGAGATCTCAGACACCTGCCAATATTTTTCTCTTCATTTCTTGCAGGTATAAGGACTGATACAAGTGGACCTTTTTTTAGCGTTTGAAGAGGAAGAATAAATTTAGAGACATCCTTATATACAATATTATTTATAATAAAATTTATCAGGATTAAAGAAAGTACAGCAGTTATCGTATATTGATAGTACAAAAAATATTCCATAATATAAAATATAGTTTAAATTATTGAATATTTTACCATTACCTAAGATAAAGTAAATTTATTTTATAACTTGTTGTGAGCTATTAGTTCAGTTCGTTTAGTTCTTTTAGGAGTCCATCCAGTTCTATACCATAAGTCTTGGATATCATCCCCAGAGTCAGCACTTTAGCTTCATAGGCAGCCATCGAGCAATGGAGACA
>JALHTA010000258.1 GCA_022865545.1 Actinomycetota bacterium
AAAATAATAGACATATTATATAGGACTGCGCAAAAGTTTTCCACAAAACTAATCAGTCCTGTAAATGGTGATGATACTGGCCTCAGGCGGGCAGTAACATCTGAACTGCGAGTACTTTCCCTCACCCAGGCCCCTTGAGATATAGAGTACCATCTTTTGCAGGTAAAAAAGGCCCGATGCAAACCTTGTCTTTATCCTGCATCCCGAGATTATTGCCCCGATAAGGGGCAGCCTTACCTGGCCCCCATGTGTGTGGCCCGAAAAGACGATGTCGACATCCTTTTTATGAAGAGTGGCAAGCACGTGAGAATCCGGAGTGTGAAGAAGGGCAAGCCTTAAGCGCCCAATATTATTGAGCCTGTGGATGCAAGCGCTGTCCATATCAAAAAGCTCACCACCTATATCCCTGTAGTTTGAGTCATCTACTATATCCCCCTCTTTCAGTGGGTCGATCACAGAAAAGGCTTTATCAAGGTCCAGCTTCTCAACAACAGGTTCGTCAAGGCCTATGATCTCAATATCCCCTATATCTCCAACCGGCATTTTAAGTATCCTGCCCTCATTGCTGAGGACATCTATTCCTATAGTCTTTAGTTTTCTTCTTAGCTCTCTAGTATCATTTATTGCATCATAGCTTCTCTTGCGCTTAAACATATTTTTTGCAAATTCATAGAAAGCCTTATTGTAATGGTCGTGGACGCCAAACACAGCAAACTTTCCATACCTGGCTTTAAGAGGAGAAAGCATCTGGATAAGATAGTCAGTATTACTTATGTTTTCTACCATATCACCTGTTATCAGTACAAGGTCATACTTTTGGCTTTTAAGGGTCTGGATAAAATCAAAGAGCCTTTTTCCCTTATATGTCTTTCTTAAGTGAAAATCCGAAAGGTGGAGTATGGTAAGAAGCTTTTCTTCCTTCTTTTTGGCCTGCCCTGTCCCTATATTTATCCTTATATCCGTAAGGCCGAAATTAAAGGGTTCAAACCTGTATATATACACAAGGAAAATGGCAAATAATACCGCTACGCATATTATTACGGCTGTCCACCACCAACTCATCTCTTACTCTTCATCCTTTCTACGGACCGGCATGCGTAATCTTGTATCCGGGCCCTTCCCTATCGAGTTTGACATTATCCAGTAATATGCCAGGGGGAAAAGGTGAAGTATATACCTTTCGGCTGAATTTGCAAAGTCGCTTACCAGGGCAAGCGATATGAATATGGCTGTCATACCGGCAGATAAAAAAATAAAAAATATCCAGCCAAAATCTTTAAAATGCCTCTTAAAGCTAAAAAGCATAGCCACCAGCATCAGTATCCATACTGGCCCGTAAAATGAGCCGAATACTGCCCTTGTGGAATCATATATGGAAAGTAGTAATTGATGACCCAGCACAGTTGCTGCCTCCCGAAAACCTGCTGTCCCCATACCCGTAATACCTCCGTTTACAAATACGCTCCATTCCGTACTCAAGAAAGGCAGACCCAGCTTTATCTTAAGCAAATACCATGGGGTCAGGAATATTATAAATACTGCAAGCGGCATGAGAAAGTTTAAGAGGTTTTTGACCAGCCTGTCTTTTTTTTGAAGCCCGGATAAGAAGAAAAAGAGATTTATGATGATAAAAAGTATCACATAGATAATACCCTCGCTTCTTGTCAGGGCCATTATGGAAAAGAAGATAGCGGAAAGTATAAGGAAGGTTGTCTTGCCCTTCATGACATTTGCAAGGTATAAGAAATATACAGCAAGCAGCATTACTACTGAAAAAAGCAGGTTGGTATATTCAATATAACCATGATCCACTATTATCGGAAGTACCGAGATTATAAATACTAAAAGTATGGAAAACAGTTTTCTCATCCTTTGCCTGAAAAGGTAATAAAGAGTGAAGATAAGTGAAGAATAAAAGATCGGAAATATCAGTTTAAGAAGGTTTTCATTGGCCTCTCCCATCCAGGTAAGCACCCATGTCTGAATAAGTGGCAGATATAGCGGATAAGAAAGGTGGGAGAAGGTATAGCTGTGTTCAGTAAAAAAATTATTAATCGTACCATCAATAAAGAATGCTTTTCCCTTGAGGCTCCAGCATGATATGGCATCCCAGAACTTTATGGGATAAAGTACTGTAAAGAAGACCACAAGCAAAAAATTTGCTATTACTAATACCGTAAGCACTATATAAAGAATACGTGCCTGCT
>JALHTA010000259.1 GCA_022865545.1 Actinomycetota bacterium
TAGGCAGCCTTCCTGCCGGCTCCCATGGCAAGTATTACCGTGGCAGCACCGGTTACTATATCTCCACCGGCAAATACACCTTTTACAGAAGTCTTTCCAGTCTCAGTATCTGCAGCAATATTCCCCCTGGAATTTAACTCCAGTCCTGGTATTGTTGAAATCAGAAGCGGATTTGGGCCCTGGCCTATTGCCATTATTACCACATCAATATCTATATCATATTCTGACCCCTTTATGGGAATGGGTCTTCTACGGCCGGACTCATCAGGTTCACCCAGCTCCATCTTTATCACCTTTATTTTATCTGCCCAGCCGTCTTTACCTATTATCTCGACAGGATTATTCAGGATCTTAAGATTTATACCTTCCTCTTTGGCATGCTCTATCTCTTCATTTCTGGCAGGCATCTCAGCCTCACTTCTCCTGTAGATAAGGTATACGTTTTTGGCTCCCAGCCTCTGTGCTGTCCTCGCGGAATCCATTGCAACATTTCCCCCGCCGACAACTGCCACATTTTCACCCTTCATTATCGGGGTATCACATTCAGGAAACTTATAAGCCTTCATAAGGTTTGATCTTGTAAGGTATTCATTTGCAGAATATACCCCGTTTAGGTTTTCCCCTGGTATTCCCATAAAATATGGAAGACCTGCACCAGTAGATATGAATACGGCTTTAAAACCATCTTCAAACAGATCCTCCAATGTAAGTATCTTTCCCATTACCATATTTACCTTAAGATCAACATCCATGGACCTTAGATAGTCTATCTCCTTTTGTACTATATCTTTAGGCAGCCTGAATTCAGGGATACCGTATACAAGGACTCCTCCTGCTTTATGGAGAGCTTCAAATATTGTTACCTTAAAACCCATCTTTGAAAGCTCGGCTGCACATGTCAGTCCGGCAGGTCCGGATCCTATTACGGCCACGGGTTCCCTTGTGCATTCATGTGTTCCATCTAAAAAAACGCATTCCTTACCCTCATCAGCAAGCCTTTTAAGCTCACGGTCAGCAATATACCGTTCAAGACGTCCAATAGCTACCGGCTCATCCTTTATTCCCAGAATACATTCTTTTTCACACTGATCTTCCTGAGGACAGACTCTTCCACATATGGCCGGCAGAGTATTTTTCTCCCTGATCTTTGCCAGTGATTCCTCAAACTTTTTCTCTGTTATGAGTCTTATAAATTCCTTTATATCAATTTCAACCGGACAACCTTTTATACATCTGGGTTTTTTGCATTGAATACATCTGGATGCTTCGAGTAGAGCATCTTTCTCTGTATATCCCAGCGCTACTTCCTTAAAATTCCTTGCCCTTACTTTTGGGTCCTGCTCAGGAATAGGTGTTCTTGGTATTTTAGTCTTCTTGATATTTTTTTTATCAGAAACGGTCTCTTTTGCCATTGCCTGCCTTTCTAAAAAAATTATTTAGAAGGATAATCCTTAAAATATTTATCCCCTCACATAATGATTACTTCTTACATTTGCATTCTTCTTCATAAAGATCA
>JALHTA010000260.1 GCA_022865545.1 Actinomycetota bacterium
AACCTATCTGTATTAATAAATATTCATCCAGTCGCCAAATAATCCGGCAAAGCTGGCAACACTTATTATTACTATCCAGAGGATTCCAAATACGATTCCTACAGCACCCAGTATTATTCCAGCCATAGCCATACCTTTCCCTTTTACACTGCCTTCTCCCCTACCTATTCGCTTGCTCTCGATAATCCCAAGAACTATGGCAGCTACACTTAGAAAGAAGCCGATAAATGATCCAGCTATTGGAACACAGTGGCAGAGCACGCTAAGAATACCACAGACGAGTGCGACTATTGCCATCGGTCCGGGTCTTTCTTCTGAGCCCACTACTTCAGCTTTTACTTCTTCTGCTTTGTCGTTCATTAATTACCTCCATGAACATTTGTTTATTATTTATATCCGATCTTTTTAAGAAATTCCTTTTGATTATAATCTATTATCCTATTATATTCTTCAATACTGAGACCGCTTCCCAAAGCTACTTCCTTCTGGAAGTCTCCGCGGTACAGGTCAGGATAATTATGTGAATCACTATTTAGTAAAAACTTCACTCCAGCTTTTCTGCCTACTTCTACTACCCTGCCGTTTGTAAGGCTATGCCCGACCCTCTTTGTTATTTCTATATAGATATCATTTTTTGCTGCAAGCATTGCTTCTTCGGAAGTTATGAGCCCCGGATGGGCAAGCATATCGACATATTCAGATTTTACTGCAGCCAGGTTTGTCCCTTCCTCTACTTCTTCCGCTATGGACTCTCCATGGACCGCTACCATCCTCACCCCTAGCTCTTTTGCCGATCTTGCCATCTCATCAACACTTACTGCAGGTATATTAGTCAGTTCGATCCCGGGTATAGCTATTATATCCCAGTATTTTTCTGCCAGCTCGCAATCCTTCTTTACGGATCCTATCACGCGTTCCAGGTTTGAATAGCTCCCGTGATCTGTTATTCCGATACATTTATATCCATATGCATAGGCAAACCTTATAAGTTCGATAGGACTACTGGAACCATCTGAAAGAAACGTATGGGTATGAAAATCATATGTCATAAATAATTCCCCAATTTATATTTCTGGAATGGCAATTAGTTTAAAATATTTTTTCTGTAGATTATTCATTAAAATATCATTTCAATTCTATCAGTATTGATGTTATAAAACTATAATTTTATCCAATATTAACAATATAGAGTCCAGGTTTTTCCCCGTTTTTTATATTATTTCCTATTTGAATATAAAAAAACCTGTGATAGCTGATACAATATTAAAAGGAAATACAAAGTGGGTAGAATAGACGTATGATGCGACTTTCTAAGGGAAAGAAAGGAAATAAATAGATTTGTTTAAAATTCTAATGGAACTAATTGGCTTTTCTGTATGTCACCAGCTGGATTCCAGGAGCCTTATATTTGGAAATATAATTTCCCCTATCTGCTCCCGCTGCGCAGGCATATATATAGGTTTTTTTATATCCGCTGTCATTCTATTTTTAATGTTTAGAAAAAAACAGAGTGAGCTGCCGCCACTTTATGTCCTTATTATCCTTGCAGTTTTTTTCCTTTCTACGATCATAGATGGCCTTGCCTCATATTTGGGATTATATATGACTAATAATATAATAAGGTTTTCCACGGGGTTTTTATGCGGCGCTTCTATAATGGCTGTGCTATATCCAGTATTTAATTTCCAGTATTACAGGGATCCTTCAAAGGAAAGAGTCTTTAGGAAACCTTTTACTTTTATTATCTTTGTCCTAAGCCTTATAGTCTTTATAATATTTACACTCTTCCGGTTCGATTTCCTGGGAGGCTTCTATTACTATCTTTCTTCGCTTTCAGTGGTGTTTACCTTTTTCTTTGTTAGCCTTGTTATGGCCTACCTCATTCCCTTCTTTTCACAGAAGGCAGACAGGCTTTTTAGCAAACATTTGATAATTCCCATAATTATTGCTCTTGTGCTTACGTCCGTGGAAATATTTATTGCATATAAGCTTCATGAGCTAATGAACTATTTTGCATAAAACAAGGATCCGGAAGCACGGATATTAGTTGAATATCCTTTGTCTCTCTATTTCATTTACCTTCATAGATCCCAAGGATCTCATCCAGGAATTTGAGGGCTTCTTCTTTAGGTCTCTGAAATGAATTTCTTCCAATTATGGAACCAAAAGCCCCGCCGGCTTTTAATTGCCTTATCTCTTTAAACACCTCTTCTTTTCCCTTTGCCGCTCCACCAGAAAATATTACGATCCTCTTACCATTAAAAGCGCTCTGGACTATATGCCTGACTCTTTCTGACAGCGTATTTATCGGTATCTTATATTTATCATAGACTTTTTTTGCTTCTTCAAGCTCGATATGTTCGGTAGGGGGTTTTACCTTTATAATATGCGCCCCGAGCTGGGCAGCGATCTGTGCTGAATAAGCGACTATATCCACTGCTGTCTCTCCGGCCTTTGAAAGATTTGAACCCCTGGGGTAGGACCAGACTACTGCTACCAGGCCTTCCCTTTTTGCTTCAAGGATCATCTCTCCTACCTCTTCATACATCTGCTTAAAATGGATGCTTCCAGGATAAATAGTAAATCCTATTGCGCTGCAACCAAGCCTTACCGCATCCTCCACTGATGCAGTTATGGCCGGAACAGGATCAGGGCTTTTGTCTAAAACATCATGACTGTTGGCCTTAAGGATAAGCGGTATCTGGCCCGCAAACTCTGGTGCCAGCACTTCCATCGATCCCAGCGGGGCGGCATGGGCATTTAGATCTGCCTCAACTGCAAGTGCTGCATGATAGCTAGGGTCATATCCGTCCGGATTAGGTGCAAAGCTCCTTGCCGGCCCATGTTCAAAACCCTGGTCCACCGGTAGGATGACCATCTTCCCTGTACCTCCCAGTCTGCCGCTTGTAAGCATCCTGTATAGATTTTTTATGGTCCCCGGATTTTCGCTCTTATACCAGGATAGGATATCAGATATTATCTTATTCATGATCGTCCTCCAATAAAACTTATAATAATCATAAAGAAATATTTTCTATTAGAAATATTATAGGATTTTGTATTGCTTTAGTAAAACAGGCTAATACAAACATTCTGGAGTCTTAAAAAGTTGAACCTTATCCGGGTCGTATTACCGTGCTTATTACCATCTAAACAGGGTAATAAAACCTGAGAAGTGATAACCCAGAAAGCAGATGATCGAGGAAATGCCCGCACCCAGTACTACCTGGGGTGTTGTATGCCTTTTTGCCCTAACCCTTGCCCATCCGATAATAGGTATAAGTGGCATAAGTAGAAGCATCCAGGGACCAAGGAGTACATTGAATGTTATGACTATGAAGGTTATCCAGCTCGCATGCAGGCTTATCTTCCAGTAATGGGTGATGATTGTAAGAATTGATGTTGATATAATGCTTAATACAAATATTGTCTTTAAAAAAAACGGCGCCTTGAGCAAGTAGAATACGGTAAAACCTGTGATATAGCTTATAAGGGTAAAGATCATGGGTTTCATCCGGTTGTTCCGGTCAGGCATATGAATATCTAATATCTTATTTTTCCTGTACAGGAAAAATACATAGATAAATGGAATTATCATGCCGAATAGAAGGCAGAGCATGGCCCAGTTAAGTGCTGCCATTTTGTCTTCCACAAGAACCATACATATTATTATAAATATGGGTATTGATATAAATGAACCATCAAAGACAAAAGAGATTATCTTTGCCCACTTTTCCGACTGGCTCATATTAGGTTTTATGCTTTCTTTTATCATCTCAAGTTAATAATAAATACTCTAAATAATACCCCTCAGGGTAATTTTGTATATTATATTTTAATCCTCCGTTTTAAGCTACTATTAAATTGGAAAAATATGGTCATATAGTGATATTTTAGCCCGCTATCTTTTTCAGATCATATTCCATAAAAAAATGCAGCGGCATGAGTAGAATTTGGCATTGACAACACCTTGTAACAGTGGTAGTTTTTTAAGCTGGTTTACTAATAATTTTCAGTATTTCCTGTAAAGAATACCTGCTGAAAGATAAAAAACTTATGTATAAATATATCTGG
>JALHTA010000261.1 GCA_022865545.1 Actinomycetota bacterium
CTCTGCCCACTGGTGGTTTCTACATATTCTGCTGTTTCCTTTATATAATCGATGACCCTTATGGAATGATCCATATCATCATTACCCTGACGGTAATATGCTACCTTTACAGTCTTACCAGTGCTTATCTCCCCATTATCCGGTGTGATGAGCCCTGCTATCAGATCAAGAAGGATAGTCTTTCCCATGCCATTTAGACCTACTATGCCGATCCTGTCCGACTGGCCCAACAGTATGCTAAAACCTTTAAGTACTATTTGTCCATCAAATGATTTGGAAACATTATCCAGTTCGATTACTTTTTTACCAAGACGCCTATAAGCTGTGGGAAGGTCAAGTTTTTCATCTGCGGTATTTGTGCCTGCTTTTTTTAACTGGTCAAAACGGACGATCCTTGCTTTTTGCTTGGTTGTCCTTGCTTTTGCGCCCTGCCGTATCCATTTTAATTCATTTGCATAAAGACGTCTGCGCCTTCTCTCCATGGTATCATTTATCTCCCCGCGTTTTGCCCTGGCTTCCAGGAAGTATTCAAAATTACCTGCATAATTATAAAGTCTGCCCCTGTCTATCTCTATGATCCGGCTTACTACCCGGTTTAGAAAATAACGGTCATGGGTTACGATAAGCAGCGCCCCTTTTCTTGAGATCAAATAGTTTTCGAGCCACTTTATAGCCTCGAAATCAATATGGTTTGTGGGTTCATCAAGTACCAGCAGGTCAGAAGGCCTGATAAGCGCTTCTGCAAGTGCGATCCGCCTCTTATGCCCGCCTGACAGTTCACCTATCCTGCGGTTTACATCTTCAATACCCAGCTTAGTCAAAATGCTTTTTGCTTCTACCTCAAAGTTCCACCCGTCAAGCGCCTCCATTTCTGAAGCGCACCTGGTAAGCTCGGTCTGGAGTTTTTTATTATCCGGTGATCCCTGCAGCTTGTTTGCTGTAGATTCATACTCCCTTATGGCCCTCATCACGGGATGATCTCCCTGAAGTATGTGTTCAAGGACTGTCATGTCCCCATCAAATTCAAGGTTCTGGGGAAGGTACCTGACCGTAGCCCCGCCGCTTTTGGCAATGGTACCGGAGTCTGCCTCTATTTGTCCGCTAAGTATTTTTAGAAATGTGGATTTTCCTGTTCCGTTTATACCGACCAGGCCGATCCGGTCATTGTCTTCCACTCCAAAGGAGATGTCTTCAAAAAGCACTTTCTCTGAAAAGCTCTTGGATATATTTTTCATCGAAAGTATATTCATATTTTACTGATCCAGTTCTCGGACAGGCTCCTACGCATTCATATTGCTGTAGACGGGAAACTCACCAGCAAGCTTTTTAACTTTGGTCTTAATGTCAGACAAAACTGATTGATTCTCCATGTTCTTTAAAGCGGTAGAAATATATTCCCCTATCTTTTCCATCTCTGCTGTTCCCATCCCCTGCGTGGTAACAGCCGGTGTCCCTATCCTTATCCCGCTGGTAATTGTGGGGGTCAGCTTATCATATGGGATCACATTATAATTGAGTACCAGTCCCACGCTTGCAAGAAGATCCGCAGCTTCGATACCGGTTATCCCTCTACTGGTGAGGTCTACAAGGAATAGATGGTTGTCTGTACCTCCGGATACTATCCTGAAGCCCTCATCCTTTAGGTTCTGGCAAAGGGTTTTCGAGTTCTCTATTATCCTCCTGCTGTAATCCTTAAAAGTTTCCTCCAGGGCCTCTTTATAGGCAACAGCCTTGGCTGCAATGATATGCATAAGAGGTCCTCCCTGTATACCGGGAAAAACTGATTTGTCTATAAGCCCCCCGTATTTTTTATCAGCGATTATCATACCGCCCCTGGGGCCCCTCAGGGTCTTATGTGTAGTAGCAGTGGTAAAATCTGCCACTCCTACAGAATTGGGATGCAGTCCGCTTGTCATGAGCCCTGCGATATGGGCAGTATCAGCCATAAAATAGGAGCCTACTTCATCTGCGATCTCCCTGAATTTAGAAAAATCTATGGTCCTGGAGTATGAGCTGGCTCCAGCGATTATCAGATTTGGCTTTACTATTTTGGCCTGTTTCATTATGGCCCCATAATCTATCATCTCAGTATCGGGATCCAGGCTATATGTATGTATCTCAAAATATTTTCCAGTAAAATTCTGTTTATGGCCATGTGAAAGATGCCCCCCGTCACGGAGATTCATGGACAATATCTTGTCCCCGCATTTAAGTACTGAAAGGAAGACAGCCATATTGGCATTTACTCCGCTATGGGGCTGGACATTGCAGTAGTTTGAGCCAAACAGCTTATTTGCCCTCTGCCTGGCTATTTCCTCTACACTATCCATATTTTCACAACCCTCATAATACCTGAAACCAGGGTATCCTTCGGCATATTTATTTGTAAGTACAGAACCCATGGTCCTTATTACTTCCTGGGAAGTAAAATTCTCTGATGCTATAAGTATTATATTCTCCTGCTGTCTCTTTATCTCATTGTCTATGATATTCCTTATATCATCATCAAATACCTGATCATGTGTATGATTATCACTGGCTTTATTTGCAGTCACAGGACCTGCTCCTTTCTTCAATGCTTGATATCTTTTCAATTCTTCTACGGTGGCGCGCATCTTCGCTTGCAGGCGTATCCAGAAAGACTTTTGTGATATTTATGGCTTCCTCTATCGGCACAAACCTGGCTCCGATACATAAGACATTTGCATCATTATGCTGTCGCGTAAGACTTGCCGTCTCTTCATTCCAGCATACTGCTGCCCTTATCCCCCTGACCTTGTTTGCGGCCATTGATATGCCTATGCCCGTGCCGCATATGAGAACACCGAGCTCTGCGGAGCCGCAGCTGACCTCCCTCGCACCCTTTTCTCCATAATCCGGATAATCCACACTGTTTTCACCATCAGTGCCAATATCGATTATTTCATGGCCGAGTGAAGCTATAAGCTCCGAGATCTTTTTTTTATGCTCAAAACCCGCATGGTCAGAACCGATCACTATTTTCATAAATTACTCCAATTACTTGAGACATTTTAAAACATAGAACAGTATATTATAATCCGCTAAAAAATAAAAAGGATCGTATTATTATTAATAATCATACAGGTCCCTAAGTATATCCTCATAATCCAAACCACCCTGCCGCAGCAGCACAGGTTTCTTACCGGTAAGGTCCACTATTGTCGATTCCGTTCCGCCGAGACTTGAGGAGTAATCGACCACAAAATCTGCTCCCTGCCTTATTTGCAGGGGCACCTCATCAAGTGTAGTGGGTTGGAGCATGGTCCCGGACAATGTAGCGCTTGTAGAGACTATTGGCCCTGTGCAGTCTATTATATCCCTTATGGCTCTAAGCACTGCCATCCTTATAGCGATAGTGGACCGGCCGCCTGTAATAAAGCTGCCGGCCGATTCATTTTTTGCAAGTATTAATGTGAGGGGATATGGCTTTTTTGTATCCCAGTATTTACGGATAAGCTTTTTTACCGGATCATTTATTTCACCAGCAAGTGTCCCGAGCTGGGATATGGATGAGACCAGGACAATAAACGGTGTACCGGACCTTCTCTTCTTTATTGAATAGATCTTTTTAACCGCATATTCATTATCATAGACGCAGCTCAATCCGTATATGGTCGCAGTTGGGACCACCCCTACATTTCCACTTATGAGTAGATCCGATATCTTCTCCGATATAGAGCTATCGGAAAAATTTTCCTGTATAAGATATGTCTTTTTCATTGTAGTCCTTTAATTATATTATAACTCAACAGAACTATTGAAGCATCGGAATTATCGAAACCCTGACAATTTATTTAATGATTTGAAAAATTATGGGTGGGAATGCTCCCACCCAAGAGGGTCAACTGAAAAAAGCACTTCAGTTCGAAGTAATATATCATACA
>JALHTA010000262.1 GCA_022865545.1 Actinomycetota bacterium
CAGCCCGCATGATGTTGTGGTCGAAAAGATCATTTCTGAAGAAAAGTATGTCGAGGATTTTAATTCACTGGCAAAGGTTCTGAAAATAGTTTAATAGGACAGGGTTTAGTCTTCTACAAGATAAACCCTTATTTTTCTGCGCCCGAACCTAAAGCATTCTTCCAGAGATTCAAAGCAAAGATCTATTCTATCATTTTTTATCCATCCTCCTGTATCAGCAGCAAGTGCTTCGCCGTATCCTGGAATAAATAATTTTGTGCCAAGAGGTATAATCCGGGGGTCTACAGCTACAATACCCTTTCTTGCCCTGAGACCAGTGGCTGTTATTCCATTTCCATTTATATCATTGCCGCCTGAACCGAATGCATAATATGCTGTAGCAGTTAGCGTCCACTCTCCGGCAAGAGTCATCCCCGCAGGTTGTATATCTGCTATCCGGCTCTTTATCGCAGAGAGGATGTCCTGTACTTCTTTTTCTTCCCCTTTTAGTTGATCGAGAAGTACCTGGTTCTCAGCAATATCTCTCTCCAATTTTACCTTTTCTTCTTCCATGCTGGCCCTTGTCACCTCTATCTCCAATATCTTTTCCTCTGACTTGCGGCTTATCCTGTCAAACTCCTCCTTTTCATATCTTAATAACTGGATTAGTTCCGCTTCACGGCTCATTATATTTTTAAAAAGAAATAGATTATTTACGATCTCATTAAGATTCCTGGCGCTTATAATAAATTTTGCCACATCATTATTGCCATATTTATATGTAAATATCATCCTGTCTGCCAGAAGGTTTTTCTTTTTGTCTATATCTTTTGCCATCTCTTCTTTCTGGCGGGCAAGTTCATCCAGCTGCCTCTGGAGCGTTTCCAGGTCACTTCCCAGGGATTCGATCTCATTCTTCCTGGCCGCGACCATAGTCTCTGATGCGACGATTTCCTCAAGAAGCTTTTCCTGTTCTGAATCAAGCTTTGCTATGGCATTTCCAAGTTCCTTTAAGGTTATCGCTCCAATAGGAGCGGGTAGGACGAGGAAGATCCCCATAGTCATTATAAATACAAGTAATAGTGAAAAGGCAGCAAGTCCCGGGCGTCTCAAGGGTCTTCTATCTTTTATATATTCCTTGTCTTTTTTACAATCATTTCCGGTCATCTCAGTTTTACCAGTCCAGGCAATTTACAAATTCATTTGGATTAAAAATAATTTTGTAGTATTTTAATTAATCTAGTTCTATTCTAGAATTTTAGTATATTTATACCTATTTTTATAGGTTATTTTGATTTATGGTTAGTTGGCCTGGTAGCACCTATGGATTAAGCAGCCCACTGATCATTGTTATTTTTAATACAGGCGGTGGCTCTATATGAAAATACTTGCTATAAGTGACAAAATAGTCGACATCATCTATACGCCTTCTATAGAAGAAAGACTTGCTGATATAGACCTTATTATCTCCAGCGGGGATCTTCCCAATAATTACCTTGAGTTTATTGTCACAATCCTTAATAAACCCCTCTTCTATGTTTTTGGAAACCATCATAGAAATGTGACCTATACTGATAAGGGGAAAAAGACCGGTGGACCGGAAGGCTGTATAAATATTGACAATCGCATTATCGAATACAATGGACTCCTTATTGGCGGGCTTGAAGGGTCGATGCGCTATAGCCCCGGCGAATATCAATATACTGATTTTGACATGTGTATGAAAATAAACCGCTTGAGGCCCAGGCTTTATAAAAATAAAATCTTTAAAAAGAAATTTATAGACATCCTGGTCACCCATGCGCCTCCCTATAAGATCCATGATGAGGAGGACCGGTGCCACCGCGGGTTCAAAGCTTTTAATAAATTTATAGAAAGTTACAAACCAAAATACCTTATTCACGGTCATATACATTATTATGGTTGTGATAATGTTTGGCTCACAGAAGTAAGTGG
>JALHTA010000263.1 GCA_022865545.1 Actinomycetota bacterium
ATTGGGGGGTGTTTTGGTATTTAGTAATATTCAAAATAAGCCTTCTAATAATATTCAAAATGAACCTTCTAGCAATATTCAAAACAATTCTTCTAATACTATCCAAAATAATGTTGGACCTCAACCAAGGATTCTGGTTTCAGAAGAAGAATGGGATTTTGGAAAGGTGACCCGAGGCGAAAAACCCACCCATATTTTTACGGTAAAAAATGGGGGAGAAGGAGATTTAATTATTGAAGGGGTAAAAGAATCTTGTACCTGCATAGAGGCTTCAATTTCTACTAACCTCATTAAACCGGGAGAGTCAGCCGAGCTTAAAGTATCCTATGATACTACTGATTATGTGGGAAAAGATGAAAAACATCTCCATATTTATTCAAATGATCCTCAGGTACCGGATAAATATATTAGCTTATATGTTGAAACAGAAGTGTTCCAAATACCTAATCTAATACCTGATTTACAGGATTAAATTAAAAGGATAAGGTCTGTATTTGATTTAAAGCTAAATCGAGAAGGAAGATAACAAATTATGCTAAAAATGAACCCAAAAAATTTAATGATATCGGTGTTCTTGGGAGCTCTGATTATTGTGATTTTGTTGACGAGTGGATGTATTCAAACCGAAACTAACACTGCAACGCCGGAAACAAAAATCCAGATAATTGAAAATATCACCCCGGAAGAAGTGAACACCTTGATACAAGAGAATAAAGATAATCCAAATTTTGTAATTCTTGATGTGCGTACTCCAGAAGAATATTTAAGCGGGCATATAGAAAATGCTGTCAATTTAGATTACTATTCTGACACTTTCAGGAATGACCTTGACAAATTAGATAAAAACAAAACATATATTATTTATTGTAGGTCCGGAGGGCGTAGTGCAAATACTTTAAATATAATAAAAGATCTTAATTTTAAGGAAGCTTACAATATGTTAGGTGGAATTAACAAATGGAAATCGGAAGGATTTTCAACTACAAAGTAGAGCTGTATAAATCAATTTTTAAGAATAACTTTCGCGGTGTCGGTGGTTTAAACAATTACCGGACTTGAGTTACAATTTAATCCTATCAAGGAGAAAATAATGAATGATTTAGTAGATAAAATTGCTAAACTAAAAAAAGAAAAAAATGCTGTTATTCTGGTGCATAATTACCAAAGACCAGAGATTCAGGATATTGCAGATTTCCTGGGCGATTCCCTGGAATTAGCAAGAGAAGCAGCAAAAACAGATGCACGGATAATAGTTTTCTGTGGTGTCCGTTTTATGGCTGAGACTGCCAAGATACTTTCACCTAAAAAAACGGTCCTCCTTCCCAGAAAGGAGGCGGGATGCCCTATGGCAGATATGATAACTGCTGAGGACTTAAGGAGGTTAAAAAAGAATTATCCCGATGCGAAAGTAGTTTCCTATGTAAACACCAACGCAGATGTAAAAGCTGAATCGGATATTTGTTGCACTTCTGCTAATGCAGTAAAAGTGGTAAAGAATATTTCTGCAAAGAGAATAATCTTTACTCCAGATAAAAACCTTGCTGCATATTGTCAGAGATTTACCGATAAAGAAATTATTCCCTGGAATGGCTGCTGCTATGTCCATGAAAGAATAACAGAAAAAGAGGTCCGTCTGGCCAAGGAAAAATTTCCTGATGCTCTTCTTCTTGTCCATCCGGAGTGTAATCCATCAGTTATTGAACTTGCTGATGAGGTATTATCGACCAGTGGTATGTTGAACTTTGCGAAAAAATCGGATAAGAAGAGATTTCTCATAGGAACAGAGGAAGGGCTTATCTACCGATTAAAAAAGGAAAATCCGGGGAAGAAATTTTACGCCGCTGGAACAGCTAAGATGTGTCGAAATATGAAGCTGACTACTCTAAATGATGTATACCTCTCGCTGAAGGAGGAACGTTACGCCATTG
>JALHTA010000264.1 GCA_022865545.1 Actinomycetota bacterium
CCGGTGTCGGAAGGGTCATATACCTCGCGATCCTGCAAAGAGATGCTCCAGTAGTAATGGGAGGCACGCTTATCCTGGTTTTAATATTCGTATTTATAAATCTAATTGTAGACATTGCATATGCTGTGCTTGACCCAAGGATAAGATATCATAAAAAAGAAATAAATGTATAGCCATAAATAGACAAATATTGTTGTCAATTATGACTTATTTATATAGATGAAGGTTTTAATATAGTGGAAAATATTGTGATTTATGGTAATTGAAAATATAGGAAATAATAAGAAGCCGCAGGGACCTATCGAACCCGGGATACTTGATAATAAATATTCAAGATCTTCCCTATACAAGGATGCCTGGAAAAGGCTTAAAAAAAATAAACTGGCAATACTTGGATTGGCTATAGTCCTGTTTCTTATATTTGTTGCAATATTTGCACCTTTTCTTGCTCCATATGAACCTAATTCAAGGATAAAGGAAGATTCATCGCTTGGTCCGAGCAGGACTCATCTATTTGGAACAGACCTACTAGGGAGGGATATCTTTAGCAGGGTTATCTATGGAAGCAGAATATCAATAGAGGTAGGTATTATAGCAGTTGGAATTTCTGTAGTCCTGGGTTTATTTTTGGGGGCACTTGCCGGATATTTTGGCAGATGGCCCGATGCTATTATTATGAGAATAGCAGATATTTTTTTTGCATTTCCTTATATACTTGGCGCTATAGCCATAATGACCATACTTGGTTCCGGGATCGTAAATATATTTATTGCTATCGGAGTCCTGGGATGGGCATATTTTGCCAGGATATTCAGGGGTTCGATATTATCAATAAAAAACAAGGAATATATAGAGGCAGCAAGAGCGCTTGGCGCAAGCAATACCAGGATAATCACAAAGCATATCTTTCCCAATGCAATAGCACCGATAATAGTCTTTGCGACCATGAATGTAGGTACCGCCATTATAGTGGAAGCGGCGCTGAGTTTCCTGGGTATCGGAGTACAACCACCTACGCCTGCATGGGGCAAGATGCTTTCAGAGGCGCTGAGTTTTATTGATATAGCACCCTGGATGATGTTATTTCCCGGGCTCGCTATTGTGATAACTGTGCTGGGTTTTGTACTTTTAGGAGATGGCTTAAGGGATGCATTTGATCCTAAAATGAAAAACAAATAATTAAAATATATGATCGATTTAGCATAAAAAAAATTTGATTTGTATAATATGGTAAATAGCTCAACAAATAATAAAGTACTGGAAGTCAAGGATCTTAAAACTTACTTCTATACAGATAGCGGGATCGTAAAAGCAGTAGACGGGGTGAGCTTTGACCTGAAAAGGGGAGAAACCCTTGGAATAGTCGGAGAGACAGGGTCCGGTAAAAGCGTTACAGCATTGTCAATATTAAGGCTCATTCCTGAACCACCCGGAAAAATAGTTAATGGAGAAATACTTTTTAATGGAACCGACCTTTTAAAATTAGACAAAAGAGACCTACAGACTTATAGGGGAAATAGGATCTCAATGATATTCCAGGATCCCATGACTTCCCTGAATCCTGTATATAATATTGGAAACCAGATAATGGAATCTGTGATAATTCATAGGAAGTTAAAAAAAGAAGATGCTATAAAAGAAGCTGTCAGACTTTTGGAAATAGTTGGTATATCAGAAGCAAGGAAAAGACTCTCAAGCTACCCCCATGAGTTCAGCGGCGGTATGCGCCAGAGAGTTATGATAGCCATGGCCATTGCTAATTCTCCCGATATATTGATAGCTGATGAGCCTACTACCGCACTGGATGTGACCATTCAGGCCCAGATATTGGAACTCGTTGATGATATTAAGAGGAAAACCAATACATCGATCATTCTAATCACCCATGATCTTGGAGTAGTTGCAAAATATGCCAAACGCGTGCTAGTGATGTATGCAGGAAAACCTGTAGAGTTTTCTACGGTAGATAATATATTTTACAGGCCCAGGCATCCGTACACGCTTGGACTGATGAATTCCATTACCAGGCTTGATGAAGAAAAAAGAGATAAGTTAAAACCAATTACCGGTTCTCCTCCCAGCCTTATAGATCTGCCAGATGGATGTGCATTTAGTAAAAGATGTGAATATGTAACTGATGTCTGCACCAGTAGCTGCCCTCCTTTAAAAGAAATTGAAAAAGACCATTTTGTGGGATGTTGCAAAGCTGAGGATATTTTAAAAACAACACCAGAAAATAATTAATACATAAAGATGAACGATAATATACTTCTGGAAGTAAAAAATTTAAAAAAATATTTCAGCCTCAGAGGAGGGTTATTTTTTCAGAGCAGTTCCGGGATCATAAAGGCAGTCGATGATATAAGTTTCTCTATTAAGGAAGGGGAGACCTTTGGACTAGTAGGTGAAAGCGGGTGTGGAAAATCGACCACGGCTCGCGTGATACTCAGATTAATACAGCAGTCTTCAGGATCCGTGATTTATGATGGTGAGGACCTTTTTAACATAAACCATAAGCAAATGTTTAAACTTAGAAAAAATATTCAAATAATATTCCAGGATCCTTATGCGTCCCTGTCTCCCAGGATGACAATAGGTGACATTATAAGCGAACCTCTTGAAATACATAGAATCGGAAATAGAGGAATAAGGATCAAGAGAGTTAAGGAATTGCTCGATGTGGTTGGTCTTAACCCTGAACATTTGAACAGGTACCCTCATGAATTTAGCGGCGGACAAAGACAGAGGATAGGAATCGCAAGAGCACTTGCACTTACACCAAGATTGCTCTTATGTGATGAACCGGTTTCAGCGCTGGATGTATCAGTGCAGGCCCAGATACTTAATCTTCTGGCAGATCTTCAAAAAGAATTTAATCTTACATATCTGTTTATCGCACATGACTTATCCGTTGTGAAGCACGTCAGTGATAGGGTAGGTGTTATGTATCTTGGTAAACTTGTAGAAATAGCAGATAGCATTGATCTTTATTCAAGGCCACTTCATCCGTATACCATGGGACTTCTTTCAGCAGTGCCAATACCTGATCCTGAACTTGAAAGACAGAGAAAAAGGATAGTGCTTGAAGGAGATGTACCGAGCCCTCTTAACCCGCCTGCTGGTTGTACATTCCACCCGACATGTCCCATAGCAAAGGATATTTGCGGCAAGGAGATACCACCTCTGAAAAATTATGACAAAAATGGTAAAGATCATTATGCTGCATGTTTCTTTGCGGGAAAGTCAATAGAACTACCGCAATAATATTTTTACCTCAGGCATCTAAAGAGAAATAAAAAATTGATTTCAAATACTAAAATATTTATATTAGAATAATAACCTGTATGAAATGGAAAATTCGAACAATAATATACTTTTTTATAATTATTTTTTGTGTGACTATGTCCTCAATGCTATTGCTTGGATGTTCTGTAGAGGACCTTGGACTTTTACACTCAAATAGTTTAAATGAAGAAGAAGAGTCGCTCAATAATCCTGAAGTAAAATTGAGCGAGGAAGGGCTATTTTTAGAAATGAAGGCAAGGCAGGATAAGAACCAGCTTTCCGACATAGATATAAGAAAAGCTATTTTTCATGCAGTTGATCGTATTAGGATAGTAGATGAATTATTCGGGGTATACGGTCAAGTCGCCAGTAGTCTTTTCCCCATAGGCTCACCATATTGGAGTCAATCATGGTCAGG
>JALHTA010000265.1 GCA_022865545.1 Actinomycetota bacterium
AACCGGTGGAAATGTTTTTATAGCTCTTGCATTTCCTGATATATATGAGATAGGTTTTCCGAATATAGGCTTACAGATATTATACGATATAATAAACAAACGCCCCGAGTTCTCTGCTGAAAGGATATTTTCACCATGGACCGATTTTGAGGTGCGCCTGAGGGAGACTGGCATAGGACTTTTTTCACTGGAGAATCGTGTATTCCTTGAATCTTTTGATATTGTGGGCTTTAGCCTTCAGCACGAACTTCTCTATACAAATATGTTAAATATACTTGACCTCGGTAAGATCCCCCTCTATGCAGAAAAAAGGGGACCGGAGTATCCCCTTATATGCGCAGGTGGTCCTGCTATGGTCAATCCGCAGCCAGTATCTGAATTTTTAGATTTTGCAGTAATAGGAGATGGAGAAGAAGTTATAGTTCCTGTACTTGAAAGGGCTGGAGCCTGTAAAGCAAAAAACAGGGGAAAAGAATGGTTCCTTAAGGAAATATCTTCCATTAACGGTGTTTATATCCCATCATTTTACAAATTTTATTATTTTGGTGACGGGAGGATTAAAAAGATTGATCCTCCGGTTAAAGTAAAGAAAGCAATCCTTGCGGACCTTGATAGTTTTGAAGTAGTAAAAAGGCCCATAATCCCCAATATAAAACCGGTACATGACCGCTTTGCAGTAGAAATAATGAGGGGATGTGCCAGAGGATGCAGGTTTTGCCAGGCTGGATTTATTTACAGGCCTGTCAGGAAAAGAAAGGCCGGGTCCCTTATAGACCAGTGTAGTGAAGGGCTCTCAAATACCGGTTATGATGAGATATCCTTCCTGTCATTATCATCGACTGACTATAAGGATCTTAATGGTATTGTGAAAGGCGTGCTGGAAAAATCCGGAGATGGGAGGCTTTCCATATCGCTTCCCTCACTCAGGCTCGACAGCTTTAATATATCTCTTGCCTCACTTATGCAAGGAGGGCGGAAGACCGGGCTGACATTTGCTCCTGAAGCCGGAAGCCAGAGGATGCGGGATATTATAAATAAGAATATCACTGAAGAGGAGATAATGGATTGTATCAGTATTGCCTTTAGCAGCGGGTGGGAAAAGGTAAAACTGTATTTTATGATAGGGTTTCCAGGGGAGAGCCAGGAGGATGTACTGGCTATAGCGCAACTGACTGAAAGGATCGCGGATAAAGCCAGGGCAAGTATGCCGCCCCGGAAGAGAAGAAGGTTAAATATAAATGTAAGCATAAATGTTTTTAACCCTAAACCCTTCACACCGTTTCAGTGGGCCGCACAGGACCGGTTAGAGGTAATGGAAGAAAAATTTAAGATGATTTTGTATAATATCCCAAAGAGGTCCATAAATGTAACCTGGAGCCAGCCGGAAAAAAGCAGGCTAGAATGTGCACTTTCAAGGGGAGATACCAGGATGTGCAAAGTAGTGGAAGACGCCTGGCGGAAGGGTGCAAAATTTGATAATTGGACGGATATATTTGACCTGGGAGCCTGGCAGGAAGCTTTTAGCAGTCAGGACCTGGAGCAAGAATTCTATACCAGCAGGGGATATTCACTTGAGGAGATCCTTCCGTGGGACAATATTGATATGGGAATAAGCAGGGATTTTTTAATCTCTCAGAACAATAAGGCGGACAGACTTATAAATGAGTAAAGATAATAATAGTAGTCAAAAAACAGTTCAGGGCGAGACGCCCAATAAAATAAGGTTTAAGTTTTCAAAGACCGGGTCCTATAAGTATTTTTCTCATCTTGATATTATCTCCATAATATCAAGGGCACTAAGGCGGGCAAAAATAAGGGTAAAGTATTCAGAAGGTTTTAATCCAAAACCAAAGATGAGTTTTGGCCCCCCGACATCACTGGGGATTGAAAGTCATGCTGAATATGGGGATGTCATATTGGTTGATGACCTTGGACCAGAAGATTTTTTAATGAAATTAAATGATGCTCTTAAGGATAGATTAAAAATTGAAAAAGCTGTCAGGGTATTAAATCCGGTCAAGAGCATTATGAGCCAGACTGATATTATTAAATATTCCATATATCCTGGCCCCAGCAGTATGAGTAAGGAAAAAAAGGATATTTTAAGTAATCTACCCGGCTTATTAT
>JALHTA010000266.1 GCA_022865545.1 Actinomycetota bacterium
AAAGTAACCATAAGCGAGAATGATATATTCAAGATTTCTGAAGACAATGAAGCCTTGATCACCTTTGATTCCTATTCTGGACTGGAGTTTAATGGCAGGGTGATAGAAATAATTCCTATTTCAGTAAATGATGGTGGTATCACATCCTATGAAGTATTACTTGAATTTGAAACAGGAGAAGATATTGATATATATTACGGCCTTTCAGCTAATGCTTCTATCATAACCCAGAAAGCAGAAAATATTCTATATGTCCCCATCCAATCAGTTTATAAAGAAGATGGGAAGAGTTATGTGGATCTACTGACATCATTTGATATAGATCCTGAAAATATATTAGAGGCCATAGAGCAAGTAGAAGTTACGACAGGTATAAATGACTATCTATATATTGAAGTAATTTCCGGGCTCAAAGAAGGAGATATAATAGTCACTTCAAGAATAAAGTAAACTTTTAAAATATTTTAAATAAAGTTAGGGTAAATAATGGAGCAAAAAGTCATAGATATGAAAAGAATCACTAAGGTGTACCGGATAGGTGATATAAAAGTAAACGCATTAAGGGGTACTGATCTTACCATAAAAAAAGGGGAATTTGTTGCTCTCATGGGACCTTCAGGATCAGGTAAATCAACTCTTATGAATATTATTGGTGCACTTGATATTCCTACCTCAGGCTCATATTTACTTGAAGATATTGATATTAGCAGACTAAATGATAATCAACTCGCAGAGATAAGGAACAAGAAGATCGGATTTGTATTCCAGACCTTTAATCTTCTTTCGAAATCTAATGTTATGGGAAATATTGATCTTCCCCTTATATATTCAAGAAAGAGATCCACAAAGTCCAGGCGAAAACTTGTAAGTGATGTAATCGAGGCAGTCGGGCTTACAGAATGGATAAGGCACAGGCCCAATGAACTTTCCGGGGGACAGAGGCAGAGGGTGGCCATAGGCAGGGCCCTTGTAAATGATCCAGCCGTGATCCTGGCGGATGAACCAACAGGAAACCTGGATTCAAGAACAGGAGAAGAAATCCTGGCTATCTTCCAGGACCTTAACAAACAGGGCAAGACGATCCTTTTTGTCACGCATGAACTTGAACTGGCAAAGCATGCCCAAAAAATAATTTATCTAAGAGATGGAATGATCATCAATGAAGAAAAGATAGAAAATCCGATTGATGCCAGGGAGACGCTTAAGAACATGCCGAAATTGGAAGATAAAATATATGACCTGGAAGAGAGTAATTCAAGATGAAAAGAATATATGAGAATATAAAAATTGCATTTAAATCCCTGGGAGCAAATAGGTTAAGGACTTTCCTGACTATGCTAGGGATAATAATCGGGGTAGGCGCAGTTGTCGCAGTCATGGGTGTTGGTGCCGGTGCTGAGGCATCCATTATTGGAGATATCCAAGATATAGGAGCTAATATCATAACTATTTATCCAGGAAAGGAGGGGGCCAGTGATAAAGGGATGAGACGATTTGGAAGCGATGAAGAGGAAGAAGAAATAGTAAAAGGGGATCTCTATCGTGAAGATGTATATGCTTTGAAAAGAGAAGCAGAACTCCTAAATGAAGTAGTCCCAGTTTATAATAGTGGAGATACAATTTCCTATCTAAGCTGGAGTGGGCAGACCAGCATTATTGGTACAACAGAAGATTTCTTAAAAGTACAGGGTTATGAGATAGATGAGGGATTTTTCTTTACTGAAAGTGACGTAGCGAATATTACAAATGTAGTAGTACTAGGAGATACAGTAGTCAGTGATTATTTTGGTAAAATAAATCCGGTAGGGGAGATAATCAAAATAGGTGGTAAAAATTTTACTGTTATAGGTACGGTCAAATCAGCAGGTTCTACTTTTGGTCGGGATCCTGATGATGCTGTATATATTCCCATATCTACGGCCCAGAATAAACTCTATGGTGTTGACACCATTCATACTATTATAGCTAAAGTGGAAAGCGAAGAGCTTGTAGACGAAGCCACTGAAGAAGTAAAGGAAATACTCAGGATGCAGCATAGTATTTTACCAGGCGGAGGTAATGATTTCATCATAAGCGGGAATACTCAGATCCTGGAAATAGCAAGTGAAATATCTACAACACTTACAGTAGTTTTAGGCGGGATAGCTGCAATATCACTCCTGGTAGGGGGAATCGGTATAATGAATATAATGTTTGTATCTGTAACCGAAAGGACTAAAGAGATAGGGATCAGAAAGGCAGTAGGAGCAAAAAACAGGGATATTATGGTACAGTTTCTTACTGAAGGCATAGTATTAAGTCTATTGGGAGGAATTCTGGGAATAGGATTTGCATACCTTCTGACATGGGCAATAGGAAGTTTGATCAGTTCAATAATAACTGCAACTCCAATAATACTGGCTCTTTCAGTCTCATCTGCTATTGGCCTGATCTTCGGTATATTTCCTGCTATGCGTGCAGCAAGATTGCATCCTATAGATTCATTGAGATATGAATGATTTTAGTCTTTACAGCCCAGGCAGATAAATTGAAATAAGCGGTATTTATTATTTTATTAATTATTTACATGGCTATAGAATAAGAATAATAAAAAGAGAAATTGATTTAGAGATGAAATTATTGATTATAGAAGATGAAAAGCAGGTTGCAGACAATCTTAAAGAAGGATTGGAGCAGCATAATTATACAGTAGATATAGCATATGATGGCAAGGAAGGTCAACAACTTGCCCGGGAATATGAATATGACATTATTATCCTGGACCTGATGCTGCCTGATATTGATGGAGAGGATCTTTGCAGGAAGTTAAGGGATGGAGGGAATAAAAGCTTTATACTTATGTTGACTGCAAAAAAACAGCTGGATAATATAATCACTGGTCTTGATTGCGGGGCAGATGATTACCTTACCAAGCCATTTGAATTTTCAGAGCTTCTGGCAAGGATAAGGTCGCTTCTTAGAAGGTCTTCAAAACATAAGAGTAATATTTTAGGTGCATCTGATATCAGCCTTGATACTGAAAGTGAAGAGGTAAAAATAGGTGGCAGGGAAGTACAGCTTACAAGGAAGGAATATATGATCCTTGAGTATTTGCTCCGTAATAAGGGACAGCTTATCAGCAGGAATCAGCTGCTTGAACATGCATGGGACAGGAATGTGGATATCTTTACCAATGTAGTTGATACCCATATCAAGAATTTACGGAAAAAATTGGGTAAGTCAGGCAATATAATAAAAACAATTTACGGTTCAGGATACAGGATCTTAGATGAATAGATTAACACTTAAAGGAAAAATATTATTATGGCTTGGGATTATAATCCTGGTATCTATAATACTGTATGGATTTCTTATCTATATGGTTTATCAGTTTAACCTCAGGGGTGAAAGGTATTATTATGCAATGCTAGAGATGAAGTTAAAGATGGCTGAAAACGCCGAACTTTTTGATGAATCCCTGATCGAAGAACTAAAGGAATTTAGAAAGGAAGATTTTCAAAAGCCAGCAATTCCCTTAATAATCCCAAAAGGTCTTTTTATCCAGGTATTCTTACTTATAACTGGCGGGGTTATAGCAATAATAATAATATCTGTTGTAGGAGGGTTTCTGCTGCTCAGGAGGATGCTGAACCAGGTAGATCTAATAACCAGAAATGTAAAGGATATCGATGAGAAGGGACTTCATCTAAGATTAAAACTTAAGGGAAGGGACCCCATTTCAAATATGGCAAATACTTTTGATAGTATGCTGGATAAGATCGAATCAGCTTTTAGGAGCCAGAGACAATTTATACAGAATGCATCCCATGAACTTAATACGCCACTTACAGTTATAAAGACAAAGATCGATGTCTTAAAACAAAAAAAATCCATTACCGGAAAGCAATATATGGAGACAATCGACCTTGTAGATAGTGAGATCATGAGATTATCCAAAATCACCGAAGAACTTCTTATCCTTTCTGACCTTGAAGATAATAGTTATCAGGCTGTGGGAAGTATAATAAATATGAGAGGATCACTGAAAAGGATATTAAAATTATATGAAAACCAGATCGATTCTAAAAACCTCATACTTGAAACAAGCTTTGAAGGTAAATCTGAGGTCCACGGGAATCCAGTCCAGGTGGAACAGCTGCTTTTCAATCTTCTGGATAATGCTGTAAAATTCAGCGATCCTGGTGGACATTTAAGGATCAATGTGAAAAATGACAGATTGAAAAAGAAAATACTTTTAAATATTATCAATACGACCAGTGCTATTAATAAAGAAGACATACCCCACATTTTTGAAAGGTTCTATAGGTCCAGCAGCAGTGGTGGCAGGAAGAACTTTGGTCTTGGACTTTCTATTGCAAAAAAGATAGTAGAAAAACATAGTGGTGAAATAGATACTAGTTTCGATCAGGATAAAAAAGAAGTGACCTTCATGATTAAGCTTCCCATTGCTGGAGAAAAATAAAAATATATAAATTATGGAATCTCTATATTTACTTCATTTTTTATTAATATAATTAAATAGGATTATTAAAAAATTTATTAATTTATTACACAAGGAGAAAAAATGGAAAAAGTAGGCAGAGCAGGTGGAATATTTGTACTATCCAAGATCATCCCTTATATAACCTATATAGCCATAGTGCTTCTGATCGCGATGATAGCTATCTGGATAGTATTTGGTATTAAGAAGTACAGGTGGGCAAAGACACTGGCAATCACGCTAACAGTGCTGGCAGTTATAACAAGTCTTTTATTATTCTCTCCTTATTTAATTGGAGCAAGGTCCGGGAAGAGGATTCCTATAGAATTTTATTTTAGCTTCAAAGATCCTGCCGGTGAGAAAGAAAAGTTTAAGGATTACAGGGATAGAGAGAAGGATAAGGAGGAAAAAAATCAGGAAAAAGAGAATGGGGAAAAGGAATCAGGATTGGATATAGATATCTATGGACCATCAGTACTGACATTATAGGTGGGCTAGTTTTTGGAGGTAAGGTCAATTCTTATGTTGTGATTGGACTGAAAGGTGTAAAAGAAATTCTTGGAGAAAATGAGTTTTAAGCATAGAGCAATTAACTCTATTTTACTTTTTATTTTTTAACCTCTTGTGTACTGCTTCACTTTCAAGTTCCCGGATGACATCTGAAGCTATCCAGCGGGCTGCCTTTGAATCGATCTTCTTTATTTCCCGGGCTAGTTCAAGGGCTTTTTTATTCAAGTTTAGATTTCTCTTGCCGATATGGCGAAGCGCCCAGCTGACAGCTTTTTTTACATAATTTCTTTCATCAGTAGCACCGCTCTCTATAACCGGGAAGAATCCGGTAAGGAGCTCATCGGGTGCATCCTTATCATGCCATGCAATACAGGCTATCAGCGCATAAGGTACTCTTTTTACATATTCCTCATCCCTTTTGGACCATTCATATATTTTTTTTGATGCAAAAGGGACCCTGTCAAGAAGATTCATACACAGCTGGTCGCAGACATCCCATGAGCATATATCCTTTACCCAGCTATCAACTTGCTTTTCCGTGACTTTGGCTGGAT
Organism: Actinomycetota bacterium; assembly: GCA_022865545.1. GTDB lineage: Bacteria > Actinomycetota > Humimicrobiia > Humimicrobiales > Humimicrobiaceae > M55B120. Next base: position 5,545 of record JALHTA010000266.1, read on the forward strand.
CATCCACAAGTGCAGCGAGGATCATCGCATCAGGTATTTTTGTGGCCCAGAGTTTTAAGGCGAGGTCATGGTCCTTCCCGATAGATTTTCCCATTTTGCGCAGTTCAGGCATGGAGAGTCCCAGTCTTCCATCTCCTTTGATACCAAATCTTGACATCCCTTCGATATTATCCGGTCTGGCTTTAGACTTTAGCTCTTTCATTACTTCTTCAAAATTATGATCCATTTTCATGCTACCCTTTCAAGAGTAATATATCTAATAATAATAATATCATAATTATGCAGAATATCTGCAGGGGAATTGATATACAGCGATAAATATAATATATTCTTTTAGGTGTGCTATATTTGTCATAGTCGGGAGTCTGTAAATGAATAGAATACTTGCAATTAATCCAGGAAACACATCTACAAAGATAGGACTTTTTGAGGGCAATGAGCTTATAAACCAGGAAGCCATAAGACACGATAAAAAAGATCTTGAAGTGTTTCCAAATATCCTGGACCAGTTGGAGTTCAGGTCCAAAGCTATTGGTGCCTTTCTAAGGGATAATAGTATCCGGACTTCAGATATAGATCATTTTATTGGAAGAGGCGGTCTGCTTAAACCTCTGGAAAGCGGTCTCTATATGGTAAATGAGGAAATGATCGGAGACTTAAGGTCCGCAAAATATGGTGGGCACAGCTCTAATCTTGGAGCGCTGATAGCCCAGAGAATTGCCTCCAAATATGGTAAAAAGGCCTATATCCTCGACCCTGTCTGTGTAGATGAACTCGAACCTCTTGCAAGGATAACCGGCCATCCGGAGATCCATAAGGTAAGTGCTTTCCATGCGCTGAACCAGAAGAGCGTTGCAAGGAGAGCATCAACAGATATTGGAAGACGATATGAGGAT
>JALHTA010000267.1 GCA_022865545.1 Actinomycetota bacterium
AAGACCTATAAGAAAGCCCAGGATGAAGACAATAAAGTACTTTATAAAGCTAAGCAGTCCCACGGGCAGATCGTATTTTGCCAGTGCGGCCAGGATAGTATCATAATAAGCATACGCGGAATAGTAAAGAAGTATGTTTACAAAGCTGATTATTATCAGGGTAAATCTCATCTTCTTCCTTTTATTTTAGGACTATTCCTTCATACCTATAATATCGTCATCCCTGAGGATATAAGTAACCGTATGTTTATGTCTGACCTTTCTAAAAACCGGCCTTATGGAAGTACCGAGTGCAAAACCAGACCAGACCGACCATAATACATTCCTGGAAAGCAAATAAAAAACAAGTTCCTGTATTTTTTCACTCCCACTAAATAATCTGGATATTATAAGACCGGAAACAAAACCCTGGGAAAGTATCAGCAGGATAAACGGTACTATGCCTATAAGAAGTAGATTTTTAAACGAAAAGCAGCTCCTATTTATCTTCAGATCAAGCAGCAGCATTACAGTGATCCCGATGCAGAATCCCGCTATTATCAATACAAGGGTCCTCAGGAGATTTTGCAGGTCCGCAGATATTGCCGTGGCCCCGAGCATATCCAGTACATTATCATAATAAGCATATATCAATACATAGAGGAGAGTGTTAATAAATGAGATCACTATTAAAAATATTCTCACGACTTACTCCATTTAAAATAAAAATATATTAAATCCTTAAAAACAATCAAACAATAAGTCTTATGCTACCGTACAAATAAAAATACCATAAATCATCTAAATATATAACCACTTATTTTAATAATATCTGTTACTTTTAATCGATCCTTTTTTTATTAACATATGCAATATATGACTTTATAATAAGAATAAGAAAATGATTATAGTTTATTTTCTTTAAATACTCTGGAATTTTGACTTTAAGAAATATACCTTTATAATTATAAAGCATTATTTTAAGCATATCATTATTATAATTATATAAAAAATGAAGACTTTAACTGCAATTTTGATAACATTATTTCTTGTGGCTGCATTTATATTCGGGACTATTGCAGCCAGGGTTTTTTTTGGCTTTTTAGCAGGAGGGGATGAAACGTCGGTAAGTGATGCTCAAGTTGAGGAAGAGCAGCCCGTTGATGAAGAAATAATTGAAGAAGTACCGGGCCAGGAAGAAGAAGAAATAGATCCGGAAAAGATCGCAGAAATCGAGATATATCTGGACGGTAATAGGGATGATGGAATATTTCTTGGTAAAGCAAAATATGGATTGACCTCAAAAGAAGCATTTATGATTTACGGAGAGGATTTTTCACAATCAGGATTTCTGCTTGTATCAAATAATAGCGGCTATGATTTTACTCCAGGTTCAATACACTATCTTTATATTTATTCCTTTATACCAAAATATGGATGGGAATATATAAGAGAGAAAGTAGTCGTAAGCGGGGACCCCGGTTATTCGGAGACCATTGAACTTCACATAGACGGTCCCGGTCATGAAGCCATTATAGAGGAATCGGAAAAATCCAGCTTAAGGATCTCGGGATGGTCGGCAGATCTGACTGCATCCACGGGTACAGGAATAGACAGGATCGAGATATATCTGAATGGACCAAAAGATTTTGGAAAAGTCCTTGAAGAAGCTGAGTATGGTACTGAAAGACAGGATGTCGCCGATGCCCTGGGAAATGCAAATTATACAAATTCCGGCTATAGTCTTACCTTCGATGCAGGTAGTCTTGAACCTGGGACTGAAAACTCTATTTATGTATATTCATATTCGCTCTCCGGAGCATATAGTGCAGTCATAAGGGATATAATAATGGGAGGAGAGAAGGACGACGACCAGTACAATACAATACTTTCCCTTGAAGCTGGACTATCCGGTGATTCAATAGAGATAAGCGGATGGGCCGTTAGCAAGGACAGTGTCCAGAATATGGGACCCAGGGAC
>JALHTA010000268.1 GCA_022865545.1 Actinomycetota bacterium
CCTCCGCCTCTAGCTATTATTATTACATCAACACCATATTCACACAGATCTTCAATAGCTTCACATATATCACCTGCGGAAGTGATCCCCCCTACATTTACATCCCTTACCGTTAAATGAAAATTATCCGACCTGGATCTAAGCACAGATACTATATCCTTCAGTACTGCACCTCCCCTGGAAGTTGCTACACCGATCTTTTGGGGCAGTAGTGGTATCTCCTTCTTTATACTTTCATCAAAATAGCCTTTCTTTAGAAGCTTTTCTTTCAGTTGCTCAAAAGCAAGTATAAGCGAACCTTTTCCTACCGGACGGGCATCTGCTGCTATCAGCTGATACTCTCCCCTTTTTTCATATACTGAAATATAGCCATTCACCATAATGTGGAGACCCTCTTCCATATCAAAGATGAGCTTATGGTTGTCTTGATAAAACATCACTATTTTGATCTTGCTGCTTTCATCTTTTAGATCAAAATACATATGTTTTTTATTGTGGAAATAGAAATTGCTTACTTCACCCTCGATCCAAATATCGGAAAAACTGTTCTCAAGGTTATTTTTTATCCTCTGATTGAGTTCGCTTACTGTATAGATCTTTGAATTTGTAGTATTTCCGGCAGCCATCTATTGAAGATTCCAGCAGGTGATCATTATCTGTGTCCTGCCTGTATCCAGATCTTTTACAAGTATATCTACTACCCTGTCCCTGTCTTTGCTAGAAAAAGTAAATTTAGATATCGGGATATCTTCATCCCCTTCAATAAATTCCTCTTGTAATTTTGCCATGCTCTTCTGGTAGATGAAGTCCCTGCTCCAGATCGACTGGACCTTTTTATTCTTATAATAATCTTCTACTTCATCAAATTCTTCAACAGTTTCCAATATTACATATAATATACTCTGGTCCGAATCTACTGATCTGGCATCTTTGACTATGGAATCAGGGTAATAAAAAGTATTAAAAGTCTCTAAAAAATCTTCATTCTCGATAAGTGCAACAAATTCCTCCTCAGTGATCTTTCCGTTTCCGTTTTCCTCTACAGGCTTTATCTCAATACTGGCAGCAGTATCCGACCCCATGATCATATCAGTTATAAAGCAGGAACTTAAAAATACTGGGAAAATACTCAGCATACAAATAAAAAGACCGATAAAAAGTTTTTTCAAAATGCTCATGGTCCATTCCTTCTACTAAATAAAATTTAAAATCACAATCCTTACCAGTATATAAAAACAGAAAATTATTTCAAACGAGACCATTATATAATTAATAATACTCTCATATGCCTCTGATCTTTCCATCAGGTAATTAAATGGCTTCTTTATAAATTTTTTAATTCCCGGTAAAAACTTAATAAATGTATAAAACGTATACCCCACAAGGACAGAACTTCCTATTGTCACTACTGGATCATTGAAATAATATACGCAATAAACAAAATAGCTTATCTCGATCAAATTTAAAAAAATAATTATTGCAATCGAAAATGTTACAGAAAAAGACTTAATTCCGGCGCCCTCATCGCTTCCAAAAATATCTTCCTCAATTTCCGGTATCTCATCTTGTATTTCCATATCATTATTGGTCCTTATCATAAATCTTAAACTAGAAACATGCAACCATATTAATATTATCGATAAAATTGTTAATAAAATCATTAATAGATAATTATAATATTATAAATAAGATTTGAAAATATATTTATTAATACTCTTTTTGAGGAAAAAATAATGGTTTGCTCTATTTGCTGGATCTTTCTTTTCCGGAAGCTATAGATTTTTCCTTGCTTGAAGTTTTTACTGTATCCTGTTTTTTGTTTTCGGTCTTTTCTGATAAAGATGAAGAAGAATTATCAGCCACTTTGTTACTCTTTGACCCGGATTTATAATCAGTGCTATAGAACCCTGAACCTTTAAAGATTATACCAACAGGAGAAAAGACCCTCTTTGTGTCAGACTTGCATTCCACACACTTGACCTTGCCATTTCCACCGGCCTTGACAAGCTTATCGAAGACTTCTCCACAATTTCCACATTTATAAGAATATATTGGCATAAATAATTTCCTCACTTTTCAAATCAAATAGAAAATATATACTAATTGGATATTTTAGTCAAACATTTTCACTGGTTTTGCTATAATAGCAAAAGATTTTGGCAAGGTTTTATGAATAAAAGAACAATTATAATATTAGTCTTGTGTGCAGCTCTTATAGCAGCTGTGACAATTATCTCTCTAAGGAAAGACCCGGCTATCACCGGTCTTTATCTTAATGATGCACCGACTTTATCGCATAAAGAAGAAACTGATAAAGAAATTTCGGAGGTCAAAGAGTTTCAAAGCAAAGGTTCTGATATCTACCTCATAATCGGTATAAGGGACCTGGACACCGAAGATATTATTGAAGTGACCTGGACGATCTCAGATAAGGATGGCGATACTATTTTTCAGGAAAACACAATAAGTCCTGAAAGACCCGGTTCGGGAGAAATAATAATTTACCTCTTAAAGAGAAACGGAGAATATCCTGAAGGATATTATACTATTGAAGCAAACTTAAACGATTCCCTTAAAATAGAAAATGAATTTATTACACGTGCCAGGTAATATTTCTCACCAGGAGCCTGTCCGGGAACTTGGGACCGGGTACCTAGGCGGTATCCACATATTCATTACTTACTTTTGCAAATTCTTGCTTTATTCTTTTGAATATTAATTCCAGCGCTTCGTTTACAGTATTGTCCAGATTATAGTTTTGTATGATCTTTACATTATTCTTGCCTGCCAGCTCCTCAAGATAATCCTGGATCAATATTATCTTATCCAGATGTTTTAAATACCTCTGCATCGGTCTTGAACCCTGTGTTTCAACGGTCCTCTTATTAAAATGTTCCTTATGTGTATTTTTGTCGGGAACCGCTATAACCATCTGTATTATTATTGAACGGTCAGTGTATTTTTTTATATCGAGATACCCAGGTACAATATGGGCTCCTTCAATTACAATATCTGTTTTCTCTTCTACGCTTCTCTTTATTATAGCTTCAACACCTACATTTACCGCGATTACCTGTTCCCTGAAACCAAGGATCACCGGTTCGACTCCTGATGGAGGTAAGGTCAGGTTAAGATATGCATTATAAGATGAACCCCTGAGCGGCCTTATAAGCTTTTCGGAAACCGAAGCCCTCATGACCTCCCTGATGGCATCGGTAGATGCGACCCTGGTGATATTGAGTCTGTTTGCAAGAACTGTTGCAACTGTTGACTTGCCTACGCCTGTTGCCCCTCCGACAAGTATTATTGTCGGCTTTTGCAGCTTTCCAACTGACTGCCATAGCAGATATTTTTCAGCATATTCCAGACCAACCTCATCTTTGATGAACCTGAAAGCCAGTGATCTTAATTCTTCCAATCTAATAGTTCTTGTCCGGTTAGTTTTGAAATATTCCTGTATATTAAGCGCTATTTTGTGGGCTATTACTATATCGATTCCTGCCACTGAAATAGATGATGCAAGTATGCCTTTTGAAAAAGGAAGTCCGCTTTTTTTATCAGATATTACTACAGGGTTCTGCTGGGACCCGTCATTTCCATTTACAGTCATTTATTCTTTCTCCTTCTGATAAGTTTTATAAGCTCCCCTTTGAGATCAGCTCTGTTACTTGTAATAATTGGAATATTATCCTGGTATACTATTTCTTTTTTCTTTTTTGAAGCATACTCTGTCAGTACGTCTACAGCAGCTGCTTTTAGCTCTGTAAGGATAAGATCAAATTCCGGACTGCTATCAAGGTCTTTTCTTAATTCTTCCCTCCTGGACAGGTTAAAACTTGCTTTTACCACACTGCAGCCATACTCGGTCTCAAGATAATCTATTATATTTTTTTCAATACTGTCTATTGCGGTCATTCCCAGGAAAATCTTTTTACCCCTGATGCTTGAAAGAGGTTTTGGCCTGAAAATCGTCCTTATCACTATAGCTCCCGGATTATATTTCTTGATCCTGGATTCAAGATGATCTATTTTTTTTAAGTCCGCAATAGGTTCCTCACACATGGTAAGTATGATCATATCGGACATAATTATCCTGTATATACCCAGGTATCCTATGAGGCTGTCCCATTCCTGGAATGCTCCTATTGTGCAGATCGTTATATCAGTATCAACCTGCGGTATTGAGGCTCCGCTCCCTTCTATTATTAGAAGATCTGAATCCAGTTTTTCTGCTATTTTCATACCTTCTTCAAGATTGGTCATAAATATCTTTCCGGCAAATCCTCCTCCACATCTCCTGCAACCGATAGTCGTAACCCTGCTTAGCAGAGCATCTTCGATATAATCTGAACTTGCATGATAACCATTTTTATTTAACCGGAGAAGATATTTTTCATCTATCTTTACCTCATCTCCCTTGATCACCTTTGGTTCCCTGGGCCCGCCTCTTCCCATTGCAACTGTAGCTACATCGATACCTTCATCTATTAAAAGTCTTGCAATATACGCACTTATTGCTGTCTTGCCGATCCTTTTACCGGTACCGATAATAGCAATAGTATCCTTTTGGCTTTTTATATAGCGGGGTTCCCAGCTAAAAAGGAAATCAGGTCCCATATAGCTGCACCCACTAGCCATACAGAAAGAAGCTATCTTCATTCTTATCTTATAATCCACAACAGGTTCATCGCTGAGATCATAAGCGATATCCGGTTTAAAAAAATCAAGGGCGCGGCAGAAGTCAGAATCAATATCATCTATTATATAGACCTTGTCACCAAAATATTTTTCCATATCGCAGGCAATCAGTTTCTCTGTCCCGCCAAGAAATATTATTCCTGAAAAGCTGCCAGGAAAATAAGTCTTTAAAAGATGTATTGCATCCCTGCTCACTTCAGGATAATGTTCGCCATCTATCAGGGCTGCTAATCTTTTATCCCTATTATCTTTTTTCTGTAATAAACTTTTCACAGAGTTTGGCCTTTCTGCCTATTCTTTTTACTCCGAGTATTTTCTCAATTTTGTCAAAAGGTGATCTTCTATATATGTCTATTTCTTTTTCCCGGACATATATTATATTGTAACTTGGTTCTATTACTCCTCTGAGCCTAAGACATGATACCGTACCCGCTGTAACCACCAGGAGGTCCTCGACTCTCCATAAATAAGGAACATGTTTGTGACCGCAAAGGACCATATCTACTCCAGCATCTACTACAGTCTCAAGCACGTCGCCTGCATCATTTACAATATTTCTTTCGCGCCCGGTATCAGGAACAGACACCAGATGATGATGCATGGCAAATATCTTAAAGTTTTTACTATCGCTCTTTCCAAATTCTTCTTTTATCCACCTGTAGTGCTCGCGGCCTATCTGGCCATTATCCAGGTCCGGTTCACTCGAATCAGCGGCAATAATAGTCACATCCTTATTCCTGAATGTTCTGTACCTCTCCCCAAAGATCTGCTCAAAATGAAGATATCCTACATTTCTTGAATCATGATTTCCAAGCTGCACTATCAGATTCACGCATTTAATGGGGGTGAGGTAGTTTTTAACAGTATCGTATTCCCTCCTAAAACCATTAGCTGTCAGATCACCAGTTATTATTACAATATCCGGGTTCAATTCATTTATCTCATCTATGGCCCTCGTAAGAAGACTTGGGACAAAGTGTGATTCTCCCACATGGATATCGGATATCTGAGCAATTATTGTTTCTTTATTGCTCTCTGCCATTTTTTTCCTTTCAGATATAAAACAATTTCTTATATTTCAAATTACTACTTTAATTACCTGTTAAAAAGATTAAGCCTTCCCGAGATGTCACTATACTTTTTGGAACCCTTAAGTACTTCGCAGCATAATCTAAAAAACTTATCATTTGTCTTAAGAAGCTTATAGAAAAAAATAGGATAAGTAAAAAATATCCTGGAAAAGGTCAGGGATATCTTTATATCCCTATATATATCCTCTATTATTGCTTCCCTATAGTCCTTAAAAGAATATTCCGACTTCTTAAGGGCCGCTACTATGCTTTTCAATGCATGATGGGAGCTTCTAAAGGAATTATAGAGACCTTCCCCCGTAAAAGCATCTCCAAGACATGCCGCATCCCCGATCAAGAGTACTCTTTCCCGGCACAAAGGTGTTTCTTCTTTTCTAATAGGGATACACTGTGCCATCACCCGCGGTCCAGTCCCATTATTTCCAAATAAATCTTTTCCGAGGTATTGCCTGAAGTATTTCTTCATCGGGACAGCGGTATCTACAGGACCGCCTATTCCATAGGATATTGAATCTTTTTTTGGAAAGGCCCATAAATATCCCCTTCTTGTACCTCCAAAATCAAGACCGATATGCTTACTTTTTTCCAGGTCCTCATCAGGACGGCACTCTTTCTCAAATTCATATCCCAGTATCCTCAGGATCCCGGCTTTGCCGGTTATCCTACGGTGGACCAAACCCCTTATTCCATCGGCACCTATAAGTATCCTTGTATTGTATTTATGTTTTTCTGTCTTTACAATAATACCACTATTATTGCTTTCAAAATCTATTACTTCCTCCCCAAATCTAATACTGCATCCATTATCCGCAGCCCTTTCCGCAAGAAAGTGGTCAAATTCTCTCCGGTCAACCGTATGGATTATAGGACTTCCGTATATCTTTAAGAAATTATCACGGCCCTTTAAAGAGAAGAGGATGCTTCCGAAACTTTTATGGATGATATTATTAATATCAAAAGGTATGAGTTCGAGTATCCTATCCTGCAAACCACCCGCACAGATCTTGTAACGGGGGAAAATCTTCTTATCTATTATCAGAGTCTTTATATTATTTTGGGAGAGCAGAAAACCAAGCAAGCTGCCCGATGGTCCGGCTCCCGAAATTATTACATCATATCTTGATTCCATACTTCCTAATTTTATAAAAAGAAAAAGTAAAG
>JALHTA010000028.1 GCA_022865545.1 Actinomycetota bacterium
AAGTGGATCCACTTCATATATCTTCTGTATTAGCCGTGCCCATGACCTGTTAAGTCCCCTGGGAGAATCATCTTCTAAAATATGGTATTCCGGCTGGCCATCTTCTTTTTTAAGCCTGCCTCTTGTGACATTACTCTAATGTCCCAGATATCTAACTGTCTGGCCTCCCCTGTCCGGTATATGGGATACAAGAGCTGCCATCCATTCAAGGGGATCAAACTCGGCTACCTGCCTTCTATATTTGGACTCATATGTTACCATAGGTCTGTCCGGATAGTATCTCATTCTCTCCTGTGAAAATGACGCCCTTATGATATACCTTGCCAGGTTCTCAGTTGATCTTTTATCTTTGGGGTTTATTCTCTTTCCGCAGTATGTGCTGAAACCAGTGTGCCTCCAGGAGTGAATCAAATCCACCGTATTAGCTGTGATAAGATTTTTGGAAAGTAGCATCTTAAATATCTTGTGTATAAAAAGTTTTTCAATTGATTTCATATCAATATTTATACTGGGAGCATAAAAGAATCCGTCATTTGAAAAACATCCGTCAGCGGCCAGTATGTGCACGTGGGGATTATAGGAAAGGTAATCTCCAAATGTCTGGATAACTGCTACTGCTGCAGAGTTTGCTCCTTCTTTCCTGCATGTACTCCTGTAATATTCCTTTACTGTTTCCCATGAGATCCTTGAGATTTCCTTGAGTAGATTTCTGTTAAAGAGAAAATAGATCCTTAAGATTTTTGGCATGGAAAATACAAAGTGCCTGTGAGGGACCTTTTTCAATATATTTGAGCACAACCATTCACCAAATTCCAGGACCCTTTTCGCGTGGCAAGAGGGGCAAAAATGTCGACGTTTGCAGGAAAATGCTAATAATTTTTCATGACCGCACTCGCATCTAATGCGAGCGAACCCGTTATGTAGGATTCCACAATCAAGATACTGAAAAATGACCTTCTCGATATGTGATCTTAAGTATCCATATTTTTTACTGAAATTTCTATCATAGGATCTCTTGAACTGCTCATAACAGTCTTCGATGCATTGGTAATATGGAGTGTGCTGGGGTTTTCTTCTTCTGTATTGTTTGGTGTTTCTACTTAGGACACCTACATTTGTGGACATGTGTCCTATTGTAATTTATATATGCTATTGTGTAAATGTATATATATGATAAGGATATATTAGATAATTATCCGGTAATTGCTTAAGCTGCTAGGGTTTCAATCATCTCCTGTAGTTTCCATAAAAGATATAGTGGCCAGTGAAGCAATCCATTCCTGTAGCTTATATTACGCCTGGAAGCTTTTACCGCTAGAGGGGGACTGTACTTCTTCCTGTAGACAGAAAGACTCTTTGATTTTACATTTTCAGCTGCTTTTACCTCAATGGGGATTACTTTATCGGCAAATTGTGTAATAAAATCAATTTCTGCAAGATTTCCACTGGACCAGTAGTGGGGCATAATATCTAGTGCCGCCACTAATTCCTGAAGACAATAATTTTCAGCCATTGCTCCTTTAAATTCCTGATAAAGACGATCCTCTTCCAGTATCGACTTAGCACTAAGGACAGCCATTTTCCGAAGCAAACCAACATCTGGAAAGTACAACTTAAAATAGGATTTGTCTTCATAAGCCTTAAGAGGTACAGATGGTTTCTGGACCTTAAATACTTTATAAGCCATTCCTGCATTCTGCAACCAGGCCATAGCATTTTCAAATTCACGGGCTCCGGCACCTTTACGCAGCAAACCGTATACAAACTTTCCGTTTTCCTTTGCTAGCTGGGCTGGGATAGAATTCCATACCATACTCAGTTTCGGAGTCTCATGGGCTGGTGCATATTTTGCAAAATCAAGTTCAAATAAATTTAGGATATTCTGTTGTGTATTTTCTGTTTCAGATATACTATTTGTGGTGAGCCAGACTGATACAGCTTCAGGCATTCCGCCTACAATATAGTACTGCTTTAGATAATCAAGTAGTTTTTCTGCAAATGCAGCCGGAATAGGTTCTGGCTGGTTCTTTTTTTCAGATAGATATTCAAGCAGCATATTTTCCCTATTTGATAAAAGATACTCATAAAAATTCATAGGCCGGAGTGTCATCATATCTACTTTTCCAACAGGATAAGAAGTTGGGCTGGCCAGTGCTATGCCAAGAAGAGACCCCGCACTGGCTATATGATGCTCTGGGCTTGATTCATAAAAGTATTTTAAAGATGTTATTGCCCTGCTACATAACTGAATCTCATCAAAAATGATCAATGTCTCTCCGGGTCTTATAGCCTGACCATACAATACACCCAGTTCTGTCAGTATCCTTTTTGGGTCGAGATCCTTATCAAATATTTTTGATATCGAGTCATTTTTTTCAAAATTGAAATATGCTATATCTTCATAGTTTAAACGGCCAAATTCTGTTAATAGCCATGTTTTCCCAGATTGCCTGATCCCTCTGAGTAGCAGGGGTTTTCTATTTGCTGAACTCTTCCAATTTAATATTTTATCTGTTAATAGCCTTTTCATGAGCCTAATTATTTAAATTAATGCCAATTATTTGTATATATACCAATTTTTGATATATATTATTAGTAAAATTACGAATAATGTCAATATAAATTTGTTTTTTTTAAAATTAGATTGCCTTAATCCGGAGAACCTCAAATAGTCCTTTCAGGCAATATCTATCACTTATAAGAATTTGCTTTGGATCACAATTCTATAATCAGCTAAAAATCGACATATTTTAGGTTACCGGATTCAATAATCACCACAGATCATGATATTGGAGCAGAAAATAC
>JALHTA010000269.1 GCA_022865545.1 Actinomycetota bacterium
CCTTTTATGTTCCTTATTCTTGCGGTAGGTATGGTACTATTTTATTACTCTGTGAGGTTATTAAATGGTTTTTACTTATCACGTATATGGGTTGGTCTTACACTTGTATTTGGAATAATACTTATACTTATAAGCAGATTCATAATCGGAAAGGCCACCAAAATATTATTTAGGAAAACCGGAATTTCCTATAAGGATATGGTAGTGGATATCCTGGATTATTTTAGGGTATTTAAAGGAAATACCAGGATAAGGAAGAAGATATTTTATGGGATCATCCTGGTAATAAATGATATATTCTTTCTTGGTATTGCATTCTACCTTTCTTTTTATCTACGGTTTAATACAGGTATATTTGCTGAAAGCCAGGCAGTATATTTCATTGAGGCCAATTATCTATTTTACTCCATAATATTTATTATATCGGCGATTTTTATCTTCGTGCTGTACAGGCTCTATAACTGGGATAATATCTACCGGGGATCAGGTTATTATTCAAGAATAATAAAAGGAATAATAATAAATATTATTGTTATTATCCTTTCGGGTTATATATTTGAACTTTTTACATTTTCCAGGAAATGGATCCTGCTTCTTTTTGTCCTGAGCATTGTATTTATATATATCAGCAGACTACTAATAGATATGATCAGTATAAGGTTGATGAGAAGGATCAAGGCCACATCAAGAACGAGTATTATAGGTATTGGGGAAAATTCAAAAAGAATAGAGGATAGCTTCAAAAAGTATTCTTTAGAGGATGATAAGATCCTGGGATATGTCGAGGATAAGAAAAGACTTAGAAAAGATAAAGAATATTCAAGCAGTTTCAATATTTTAGGATATCTGGAGGACCTGAAGGAAATAATCTATAAACATAAAATACAGAGAGTCATCATTTCCAGCCCGGAGTATAAATATTTCGAATTACTTGAGATGCTTGAGAAATTAAAAGGTATTGATGTCTCTGTACTTGTTTTCCCTGGATTTTTTGAATTTTCAATAAAGAGGATGAATATGAGGGAGATCGCGGGCATACCTTTGATGCAGGTCACGAATATTGGATTCTTCGGGGTTAATTTATTTTTAAAAAACCTTATAGATTATTTTTTGGGAAGTATTATTTTTATATTCTTTATACCTATCTACTTGATCGTCGGTCTGGCTATAAAGCTCAACTCAAAGGGACCTGTCTTTTATCAGCAGGAAAGATATACAAAGGATACTAAAACTTTTTATATGTATAAGTTCAGGTCGATGTATATGGATGCTGATGAAAGGTTAAAAGAGCTGGAAAAATTAAATGAGGCAGATGGCCCGATGTTTAAAATAAAAAAGGATCCCAGAATAACAAGGGTAGGTAAATTTATAAGAAGGTTCTCCATTGATGAGCTCCCACAGATAATAAATGTCCTGAAAGGTGAATTGAGCCTTGTAGGTCCAAGGCCCCCACTGCCGAAGGAAGTCGAGCAGTATGAGGATTGGCAGCATAGAAGAATGAATGTAAAGCAGGGTATTACCGGCCTATGGCAGGTTAGCGGAAGAAGCGAGCTTTCTTTTGATGAAATGGCCAGATTGGATCTATATTATATACAAAACTGGTCCATTGAAATGGATATAAAAATTCTTCTAAGAACCATTCCAACGGTTTTATTTGGGAAAGGCGCTTATTAGTAATTGTTTATATGATATTTTAGTATTTTACTTTATTTTTCAATCTCCTATTTAATGCTATAATAAGCGCTAAATTTTAGTCATATTATTTAAATCATTTATGTTTGCAAATATAAAAAAATTATTTTCCTATAGAGAGCTTCTTGTTAGCCTTACTAGAAAAGAATTGAAGGTAAAATACAGGGGTTCTGTGCTCGGGTTTTTCTGGTCACTTCTGAACCCTATCCTTACCATGCTGGTTTATTCTTTTGTATTTTCAATATTATCCAGGGGAGGGGTAAAAGAATTTGCAATATTTTTA